>CADBPH010000026.1 GCA_902796455.1 uncultured Bacteroidia bacterium | reverse complement strand
CGGTGCCCGATGCCGGAATTCCGCGCGGCCCTGGACCCGATTTTAAAATAAGAAGACAATTTTCCAAACACTATGAATATCTATATCACCCGAGACGATGACATTTTGACGGCCACCCTGGAAGGCCGCCTGGACACGCCTGCCTCCACGGCTGCGGCGAAAGAATTGGAACCCCTGATGGAAGAAGCGGACAAGACGCTGATCCTTGAATGCAAGGACCTGACGTACATCAGCAGTTCTGGCCTCCGGATCTTCCTGACCCTGCGCAAGGCGGCTGCGGCCAAGGGTGGAAAAGTGATCATCCGGCACATCAGCGATGAAATCCGGCAGATCTTCATGATGACCGGATTCCTGAATCTGTTCGTAATCGAATAACGGAAATCAGGCCTTCACGACCTTGATAGACAATTCGTAAAGCAGATAAAGCGGCAGGAAGACAAGGCTGAGGGTGAACGGATCGCCCGAAGGCGTGATCACGGCCGCCAATATCAACAGCACGACGACAGCATAACTACGATACTGCCGCAGGAATGCTTTGTTGATCAACCCGAGTTTGGAGAGGATCCACGCGAGCAGCGGCAGCTCGAAGACGAGGCCCATCACGAAGATGAGCATCACAAACATGTGGATATAGGAATTGAGGTTGATCTGGTTCACGACCGAATCCCCGATCGTATACTGCGTGAGAAACCGGAATGTCAGCGGGAATACGACACTGTAGCCCAGGGCGCACCCGATGAAGAACATGACGGTCCCGAAAAGGAAGGCGAGCCGGAGATTCTTCTTCTCGACGGGCAGCAGCGCCGGCCGCACGAATTTCCAGATTTCGTAAATAATGAAAGGGAATGTAATGACCAGGGCCATCCAGAAGGATGTGCTCATGTGGGTCATGAACTGGGACGCCACGTTGATGTTGATAATATCCACATGGAACGTGTCATCCGAAAAATCCGGCGTAAAGGGCAGGCGCCCCAGGACGGAGAACCACCGGTAGAGGAAAAAATCCGACGTCGTAGGCCCCAGGATAAACCGGTCGAAAATATGCGGCATTACGATAAAGCAGCCGATAAAGGCCACCAGCACGAAGCCGAGAATACGGAATAAAGACATTCTGAGGACATCGAGATGTCCCCAGAATGTCATGTTATCATCAGGATCTTCCGGAACGGAAGTGTTCTTGTTATTTCGTTCCTCCTGCATAGGATTCTTTCACGAACGGGGCATTCAGCAGATAGTCAGCGCAAATCTTGTGGCCCACTTTCCAGTCGCCGGAGGTGAAGCCCTCGAGCTCTACGATATAGTCCTGGAGACCGGCGACGTCAGCATTCTTGAAGATGGCGTCGAAACCGACCATGCCACTTTCTCCCAGTTCATAATGATCCTTGATATGGAGCATCTTGAAGCGGCCGGGATATTTACGGAAATACTCGACCGGGAAAGCCTGGCCCCTGCATGCCCAGTAAACGTCCATCTGGAAGAACACCAGCTCAGGATCCGTATTCTCAAGCATGAAGTCGTAAATAACCTTGTCTTCAATCGTATTGAACTCGCGGGAATGGTTGTGATAGCCATACTGGATGCCCGCGGCCTTGCATTTGGCGCCGATGGCGTTGAAATAATCGCAGAACGTCTTCAGGTCCTTGAGGTTGTCAGGAATCTTGAAAGACGGGGTCACGATATACTTCACGCCGGCACGTTTGTGCACATCAATGCACTTGTCCCACCAGGCCAGGGAATGGGAGAAATCGCCGGTGGCGAGTTCATGCTCATTCAGGTTCTTGCCGACATGCGAAGACATCACTTTCAGGCCGGCAGCTTCGACATCCGCCTTGAACTGCTCGGGAGATACACCGTACAACGTGCCTTCGGTTGCATTGTAATTACCCGCGGCTTCCACAGCCGTGTAGCCCATTTCTGCGAGCGTCTTGAAGGCCTCGACATGATTCTGGGCATACAACTCCGGATTGCCGATGACCTTGCGGATATTGTACAGTTCAACACCCATTTCTTTCTTCACCGGCGCCGCTTCTTTCTGCGTGCCGCACGAGGCTGCCAGCATAGCAACCGCCGCCATCAAAATGATTTTTTTCATACCGAATCGTTTAATCAAGCACTTTCACACGGATCTTGCGGTACCAGACATCGTCCCCATGATCCTGGAAGCCAATGTAACCCTCATGGTTTTCACCACCGCAGTTGTTCAGGAGTTCGAACGCGAGGGGCCATTTCTCCTGGCTGAACTTGGAAGCCTGGAGCATGTCGGTCCACTGCTGGGTCCACAGGTGATACTCGAGGACGTTCGCGTCATTCTGGCCATGGACGACCGTGCCCTTGTAGACCATGATGTGCGCCTTGTTCCACTCGCCGTAAGGATTCTGGTTCTGCGGGACAGCCGGGATCATGTCATACAGGGATGCAGACTGGCGGTTGTTGTCCTTACCGAGCTTGGCATCCGGGTGATTGGCGTTGTCAAGGACCTGATACTCAGGGCTGGAGATATAGATGGGCTCATAGCGCTCCTTGCCGTTCTCATCCTTGGTCGTCACTTCCTGGGCGAGGTAGAAGATACCGGAGTTGCCACCCTTGGAAATCTTCCACTCGAGATCCAGTTCGAAATTCTTGAATTTGTGGGCGAAGATGATATCGCCGCCCTCGCCGGTCTGGCCTTCGCCGGTACCGGTACCCGCGAATTTCAGGCAGCCATCCTCAATGGTCCAACGGGCCGGGACAGCATCCTTGCCATAACCTCTCCAACCGTTCAGGGAAGAACCGTCGAAAATAACATAGTAACCGTCGGCATCCTGCGGGAAGGCGGACAGGTCGACCTGGGCCTTGTTCACCACCGTATATTCCGGCGTTGCAGGCTCCGCGGGAGCCTCGGCTTTCTTTGCCTTCTTGTTGCCGCATGCGCTGATGCTCATCACCACTGCTGCTGCAGCAACCGCCAAAACAATCTTTTTCATTTTATTAGGATTTAAGAAGCTGTTTTTAAAATAATTCCTCTTGTTTTCTATAGGGCCTTTCCGGCCATTTTCAATTTCCTCATCGGTCATGTAGCTACGGCTACACTCCCTCTTCGGAAAATGGAAGCTGTCTCGAAAAATCCCTATATTAAACTTCGGGAACCATTTTAAAACAGCTTCTATGATTCAACACGTTTCAATTAAGGGAGCTCCGGAAGCTTGTACCCATTGTAATACACCGGCTTGATCAGGCTGGCGGCATACTCGTTGGCATCGACCGGATCGGTATAGACATTCTCGAACGTCGGATGACCGTCGGTGATGGAGAATCCGTCGTGGATCATCGTCTTGACCGTGGCACCCTTCGGAATGTTGGTGAACTTCATGTTCACGCCATCCCACTCGAGTTCCTGGTTCAGGCCCTGCAGACGGACAGCGACGACACCCATGGCGACCATTTCATTGAACGGACCGGCCTCGGAGAAGTCGGAAGCGCTCGGAACACGCACGGACGGGTCTTCCTTGCAGGCACGGATCCAGTCCTGCTGGTGGGAAACCTTGATTTCACGCGCAATCTTCGGCGCATCGGGTTTGCGGCCGGACAGCAGATACGGGCGGACGCCATAGCAACCGCAGATCAGGATATCTTTTGTTCCGTAGAAGACCAGCGCTCCGCCGGAATCATTGAGGCTCTTTCCGATCGGAAGGGCTTCCGGACGGTCGGGCAGGATACCGCCGTCATACCAGTTGATGACCACCTCGGGCATCGCCACCTTCGGCATGTTGTCGCGGGCGGGGAAGACGAAGCGGATCTTCTGGGCATTCGGAGCGGATTCGGTCAGCAATGCGGTCGAGCTGCCCTGGATCTTGGTCGGATAACCGAGCTTGAGGGCCTTGAAGGCCGGATGCAGGATATGGCAGGCCATGTCGCCGAGCGCACCGGTGCCGAAATCCCACCAGCCGCGGAAGTTCCACGGATGATAGATCGAATGATACGGACGCATCGGGGCGGGACCGATGAAGCCTTCCCAATTCAGGGTCTTGGGAACCTTCTCCTCCTTGGCGGGACGCTCGAGGCCCTGGGG
>CADBPH010000025.1 GCA_902796455.1 uncultured Bacteroidia bacterium | reverse complement strand
GCCTTCGATGCCATCTGCCATGCGTTCAGCGTCACGGCGACCGGCGGTTTCTCCACACATACCCTCTCGATCGGGGCTTTCTCTTCGCCGCTGATCAATATCCTGACCATCATTTTCATGATGGTTTCATCCACGCATTTCGCCCTGACCTATTCCGTGGTTGTCACCCGTTCGCTGCGGGCGCTCCGGAATCCGGTGCTGCGTTACTATGTGTGGAGCCTCGTGATTGTTTCGGTCCTGATTGCTTTCTCGCTGAAATTCAGCGCTGTAGACGCAACATGGGGCAAGTCTTTCATGGATGCGGTCTTCCAGACGGTCTGTTATGCTTCGACGAGCGGCTTTGCGATTGCGGACAACGCGACCTGGCCGATTTTCCCCTGCATCTTGCTGATGTGCATGGGAATCCAATGCGGAATGGCCGGTTCGACGACCGGCGGCGTGAAGTCCGACCGGGTCGTCCTGTTGCTCAAGGCAATCGGCAAACAGGTCAAGCAGAGTGTCCATCCGACCTCGATTTCAGGGGTGAAAGTCGGTACCCGCTCTTTTACCAATGAGGAGATTTATCCGCACATCCTGTATCTGGCCGTCTATTTCTTCTTCATCGTGCTGTCGGTGATGTTCTGCCTGTTGCTGGGCGGGGACGGAATCCATTCCATGGCGGGCAGTATTTCCAGCCTCGGCAATGTCGGCCCGGCCCTGGGAGACCTGGGCACCTATGGCAATTACAATGCGGAGCCGACGGGCGTCAAATTGGTCTATACGCTGGACATGTTCCTGGGACGGGTTGAGATTTATCCGGTCCTCGCTGTTTTGTCCATGATATTCAGCCGGAATAAAAATTGACGTTCGGGGGGCATGGATCGGGGTGGTTTTCTGTACAAGCGTTTTCTTTCCCGGCTGGATTATTCGCCGACCTCCTGCCAGGAGCGTCTGTTGCGCCATGTGGCTGCGTTCCTGACGGAAGATGAGGGGGACATCCTGGTGGTCAACGGGTATGCGGGTACCGGCAAGACAACGGCGGTTGCGGCGGTGGTCGCGGCCATGAGTGAATTCGAAGTGCCGTGTGTGCTGCTGGCCCCGACCGGGCGCAGTGCCAAGGTGTTGGCCTCCTATACGCACCGGCCTGCATTCACGATCCATAAGCATATTTACCGTCAGCGCTCGGTGGGCGATGACGGGCTCGGGCAGTTCACCCTGGCTCCGAACAAGGCCAAGGATACATTGTTTGTCGTCGATGAGGTTTCCCTGATCGGAATCGATGCGTCCACTTCCGGCGTACAGTTCGGCTCCGGCAATCTGCTGGAAGATCTGATCCGCTTTGTCCGTGCGGGTGCGGGATGCCGGTTGCTGCTGGTCGGGGATGCCGCCCAGTTGCCGCCGGTCGGCCTGGACTGCAGTCCGGCCTTGTCTCCGGATTACATGTCTTTTGCCGGCGGCGTGCAGTTCGAAACCCTGACGACCGTCGTCCGGCAGCAGCAAGAGTCCGGTATCCTGCGGAATGCGACCCGTTTGCGGAGCTTGATCTCGGACCGGCGGAACGATTTCCTGACCTTGGATGAGGTCCGGCTGGACGTGCGGGGATGCGGGGAAATCGTCCGGATCGGCGGCGGGGAACTGCTGGACACCCTGACGGAGGCGTATTCCCGCTGGGGCGAAGAAGAAACCATTGTCCTGTGCCGCTCCAACCGGCGGGCGAACCGGTACAATGCCGGTATCCGTGCCCAGGTGCAGTACAAGGAAGAGCAGTTGGTCCGGGGAGACCGGTTGATGATCGTGAAGAATTGTTACCAGTTCGTGGATGAGGTGGAGGAATTGGATTACATTGCCAACGGGGACATGGCGACGCTGCTGCGGATCTCCCGTTTCGAGGAGCGCTACGGGCTGCATTTTGCCGAGGCCCGGCTCTCTTTCCCGGATTACGGGAATGTCGAGTTGGTCGCCAAGGTTTGCCTGGATACGCTGGAGGCGGAGTCCGCGTCCTTGACCAGTGAGCAGCAGAATGCATTGTATCAGGGCGTTTCTGCGGATTATGCTCATCTGTCCACCAAGAAAAAGCGGTATGATGCGATCAAGTCGGACCCGTTCTACAATGCCCTGCAGCTCAAGTATGCCGGGGCGATCACCTGCCACAAATCGCAGGGCGGGCAGTGGAAATGTGTATTCATCGACAATCCTTTCTGGCAGGAGGAACTGACGCTGGATGACTTGAAGTGGCTGTACACGGCCCTGACCCGGGGCGTGGAACAGGTATACTTGGTTAATTTCAAGGATGAGTTATTCGTAAATAAATAAAAATCTATATGAAACGATTTTTTTTCTTGTTGACGGTCTGGAGTTTGTGCGCCAGCATGTCCGCGCAGGAGTACAATCAGATTCCGGCCGCCTGGAAATGGCTGGATAACGGGGAAGTCGCGTTCTCCTATGACGGATCTTTCGTGGACAAGCGTGCTTTTTCCGTTTCCGTGAAAGGTTTTTCCCGCAAGGAGGGAATCCAGGCACCGCAACGTTTCACGACCTTCCCCGTGCATCCGGAGGGCGCCGTGAACCTGACATATTCTCCGGACTCCACGGCCTTGGCCTTCACGCGTGGCGGGGACCTGTACGTCGTGGATATTGCTTCGGGAAAGGAAACGCGCCTGACTTCCGACGGTTCGGACTTGATACTCAACGGGTATGCATCCTGGGTCTACTATGAGGAAATCTTCGGCCGCCCGTCGCGGTACCGGGCGTTCTGGTGGTCGCCGGACTCGAAAAAAATCGGATTCTACCGTTTTGACAATTCCTTGGTGCCGATGTTCCCGATTTATTCGCCCAAGGGGCAGGACGGGACGCTGCAGCAGACCCGGTACCCCAAATGCGGGGAACCGAACCCCTGGGTGCGGATCGGAATCATCGACCTTTCCGACCCGGATAAAATTGTCTGGGCCGATTTCGACGAGAAGGAGGACCAGTATTTCGGGACGCCTTTCTGGGGCAGCGACAGCCAGGGCTTTTTCGTCAGCCGCGAACCGCGCACGCAGAATACGCTGGACCTGTACCGGGTGGATGCCGCGACCGGCGGAAAGGAACATATTTATCACGAGACCTATCCGACATGGCTGGATTGGATTGAGGGCATGTTTTTCGGCGAGAAGGGGCTGTATATGGTGCGGCGTTTCGAGACCGGATGGGACCAGTTGTACTACTTGTCTTATGATGGCAAGACGCTCCGCCGCCTGACGGACGGGAAGAACTGGCGGATGAGCATCGTGCAGGTCGACGAGAAGGCCGGAGATGTCTTCTTTGTCGCCGAGCGGGATTCCCGGGTCCGGAAGGGATTGTACCGGGTCGACCGCAAGGGTGTGATCACGGCATTGACTCCAAGTGAGTTGCATGTGGACCGGGTCCGTTTCTCGCCGGACGGGAAACACTATGTCGTGAGTCTGTCCGCGTTTGATACGCCCACGCAGGTCTGGCTGAACGAGAGCCGTCCTTCCGGCAGGAAGACGCGTGCATACAAAGTGGCGGACTTGGCCGGCCCGGATTTCGACAAATCCCGGGTGCGCCTGCCCCAGCTGGTCTGGATGAAGACCCGTGACGGGCTGGATTTGCCGGCATTCATCGTTTATCCCGACGGGTTCGATCCCTCGAAAAAGTATCCGGTGCACATGGACATCTACGGCGGACCGGACCATCCGGTCGTGACGGAGCGGTGGTATTCCCCGCGGATTTTCGACTGGTGGGCACAGCACGGGATCATCGAGGTTTATGCGGACTGCCGGGCTGCCGGCCACAATGGCCGGGAGGGCCTGGACCAGATCTATCGCCGCCTGGATGAGGTCGAGGTGCAGGATTTCGTGCAGTGGGCGGAGTATTTCAAGGCACTTCCTTATGTGGATGGAGAAAAGATCGGTGTCGAGGGATTTTCATTCGGCGGGACGATGACGGCCCTGCTGGTGATGGACCACAGTGATGCGTTCCATTACGGCATCGCCGGCGGCGGTGTGTATGACTGGGCCCTGTATGACACGCATTATACGGAGCGTTTCATGGATACGCCGCAGAATAATCCGGACGGGTATGCCCGCACGCGGGCGGTTTCCCACGCCAAGAATTATCCGGTGACGTTTGGCGCGCAACCCGTGGGTACGGAGCCGGTCATGCTGAAGATTACGCATGGGACGGGAGATGATAATGTGCACTACCAGAATACGTTGCAATTGGTTGATGAACTGCAGCGGCACGGCAGGAAATTCGAATTGATGGTGTATCCGGACGGCATGCATGGGTATGGTGGCTATCAGGGTGCCCATTTCCAGGCGGCAAACCGGGAATTTTGGCTGAAATATTTGAAAAGGCAATAATCCCCGTGCAAGGAAATGGATTGTCCGGGGTTTGACAACCTGACTGTTCCCCTCGGGGAATTTAATAGAGATTGAAATGAGCAAGCAGTTGAGGTGTGTCCTGGCGGTGCTGGCCCTGTTGTGGGCCGGGCTCCCGCTTGGGGCGCAGACAGTGGGGAAAATAACTGTCAGCGGATACATTACGGACGCGGCATCCGGAGAGACCCTGATCGGAGCGGGTGTGCTGCTCCGGCGTGAGGGAAAGCCGATCGGTGCGGTAACGAACAATTTCGGCTACTATTCCCTTACCCTCCCGGAAGGGACATTGAAACCAGGGGAAGCCCTGGTGCTGACCTATTCTTATGTCGGATATGAAGAAGTCGTGAAGACATTGGAGCCGGCGCCGGAAATCACCGTAGATGTGACGTTGCATGCATCCGCCTCCATCAGCGAGGCCACGGTCGTGGCCAGCAAGGAAGCCGGTATCCAGTCCTCCTATCTCGGTGCGGTGGAGGTTCCCCTGAAACAGATCCAGAATACGCCGGTGCTGTTCGGCGAATCCGATGTGCTGAAGGCGATTCAGCTGATGCCGGGCGTACAGGGCGGGAATGAAGGATTCGCCGGCCTGTATGTGCGGGGTGGCTGTCCGGAAGAGAACTTGATTCTCCTGGATGGCGTCCCCATTTACAATGTCGACCATGTGATGGGGCTTTTCTCGGTCTTCCAGCCGGAAGCGGTCAAGAAAGTGACTTTGTACAAAGGCTCGTTCCCGGCCCGGTACGGCGGACGCATTTCCAGCATCATCGACATCCGCACGAATGACGGGAACATGAAAGAGACGCACGGTTCCCTGGGCATCGGCCTGATCAGCGACAAATTCCATCTGGAAGGGCCTGTCATCAAGGACAAACTGAGTTATTCGGTGAGTGCGCGCGGCATGCATACGGCCCTGTATGCCCCGATCATCGAGGCGGTGCTCAAGGATCAGTATTACAATTATTTCTTTTATGACCTGACCGGGAAGGTGACCTGGCGTCTGGGCAGTTCCGACCGCCTGTATTTCGGTGCATACAACGGAGCGGACGTGTTTACGTATTATGAGAAGTACAAAGGGGAGGGCACCAGTTATTACGGCGATACGCGGTCCGATTACCGGTATACCTCGCGGGACGGCATGGATATCCGCTGGGGCAATACGGTTGGTTCCGTCCGCTGGAATCACATTTTCGGAAGCCGCCTGTTCTCCAATGCGACGCTGTCCTACAACCGGTACCGGATGGGGATGGGTTCTTCTTCGACGGAAAAAGGAGCCCGTAATGGGGTTCCGTACAGCGAACGCTTCGATATCAATTACAATTCCGGCATCCAGGATTGGGGCGCCAAGATGGATTTCGACTATTCTCCGGTGCCCTCGCATCTGGTGAAGTTCGGGGCGGAGTACATTTACCACACGTTCATTCCCGAGACGCTTTCCACGATCAACCAGGAGTTCGGGACCGGGTCGGCGCAGATCGATACGACCCTTCACTTGATTGACAACAAACGGTACCATGGCCATGACATATCCGTCTATGTGGAAGATGACATGTCCATCGGGAAACACCTGACAATCAATCCCGGAGTGCATCTGTCGCTTTTCCGGACCGACGGGCGGAACTATCTATCCCTGCAACCCCGCGTTTCGGCCAAGTACTCCCTGGATGCGGGTGTGTCCTTCAAGGCCGGGTATGCCCGGATGGCGCAGTATGTCCACCTGCTTTCTTCCGCGCAGTTGTCGCTTCCGATCGACCTGTGGGTCCCGATCACGAAGAATATCCGTCCGGTGACCTCCGACCAGTATTCGGCCGGGGTGTATTATGATGCCGTCAAGGGCTGGGAGTTCTCCGTGGAAGGCTATTGGAAGGCCATGAACAACCTGCTGGAGTACAAGGACGGCACGATCGTGCTGGGGAACAGCGGCGGCTGGGAGAATAAAGTGGAAATGGGCCGCGGCCGTGCCATGGGGCTGGAATTCTTTATCCAGAAGACGGCCGGCAAGACAACCGGCTGGGTGGCCTACACGCTGGCCAAGAGCGACCGGGAGTTCCCCGAGATCAACATGGGGCGCCGTTTCCCCTATAAGTATGACCGCCGGCACAGCCTGGATATCTCTCTGAATCATGAGTTTTCCAAGAAGGTGGATGTCAATCTGACCTGGTCGTTCGCTTCCGGCGGAACGACGACGCTGCCGATGCGGAGAACGGTGGTGATTGACCTGTATGGCGGAACGAGTTCGGCGGATTTCGTGCAGAGCCGCAACAATTACCGGCTGCCGCCCAGCCACCGTCTGAATGCCGGCGTGAATTTCCACCGGCAGAAGCGCCACGGCGAGAGCGTGTGGAACATCAGTGTGTATAACATGTATAACCAGATGAACCCGAATTTCGTGTTCTTTACGACGGAAAGTGAGTATGACGAGGCCGCGCAGGTGTACCAGACGCGGATGGCCCTGAAGAAGATTACAATCCTTCCGATTCTCCCTTCTGTCGGGTATACCTTTAAGTTCTGAGTGCCATGAAGCGATTGATAATTAAGAGATTGGGTATATTGCTCACGGGCGCGGCGCTGCTGTGCGGCGTGTCCGGCTGTGAGAACGAGATTCCGTTCGTCGTGGAGGATGACCGGGAGTTGCTGGTGCTGAATGCGGATCTCCGTACGGATGTGACCACGCATGTGGTGTATGTGGGTGTGAGCCGGGTGGCCGAAGTGGACCGGGCCGAGGGCGCACGTGTCCTTTGTTACGTGAATGGGAAGCTGGCGGCCGAAGGGGTACAGGCGAAGGAAGAGCGGGTCAATGGCGATGGGTACTATGAATCGAAGCCGACGGAAGAGACCCTGCGCATGCTGGAAGAGGCCGGTCTGGACCGGTATGTCCTTTATGGCCCCTCTACGGTTTTTCTGATGGAAGTACAGTTCCGTCCGGGGGACCAGGTGAAGATTGAAGCGGTGCGGGGGAATGACCATGCCTATGCAGAGGTGGTTGTCCCCGAGGCTCCGAAGGTGTTGTCCGTTACCCCGGAGAAAATCTATGTCCGTCAGTATGAAGATATTTATCCCTGCATCTCGTTCGCGGTCCGCCTGGAAGACCGTCCGGGGACGGACGATTATTTCCGGAT
>CADBPH010000024.1 GCA_902796455.1 uncultured Bacteroidia bacterium | reverse complement strand
TCCCGGAGCGAGGACCCGAAGGTCATGTTGGAAGCCGGGTAATCGTTGAAAACCTGTTCTCCGGCTCCCAGCATCTCTTTGGCAATGGCTTTTTTGCCGGCTGCCGCATAAGCGCCGGCCAGGACGGTGCGCGCCTGCGGGCTGAGATGCTCTTTCTCTTTGAGCCGGTTCATGGACGCGTTGTCCGCCTTGGAGGCGAGGACCAGGGTATAAAGCCGGTAAGCCTGCTGCAGGTCGCTGAGGAAGCGGTTGTCGGACTGGCGGAAATTCAAGGCGCAGCGGTTTTGGAATTTGGCCCAGCCGGCCAGTACGCCGCCACCGACGTCGAAGCCTTTGCCGGAAGCCTGGATGAGGAATTGTCCGGCCATCGAACTGACCCATTCGTCCGACGCCGACTGCCCGGGCCAGTAAGCGAATCCGCCGTCAGCCAGTTGCCGGGCATAGAGTTCCTGAAGCAGGCCGGGGATCATCTTCCGGGCCTTGGCCGCATTCTCTTCGGACAGCATGTCCATGATATTGAGCAGGGTAATGCCTTTCGATGCAATCTGTTCGCTGCAAGTATACTGGTAATTTTCCATGAAATGGAACAAGGCGTCGAAGTGGATGGCCGGGAAACTGGTAAGCTCCAGATCTGCCTTTGCCTCTTTCCCGACGGCCTGGTAGGCAAGGGAGGCGCTGCCTTCTTTGTCCAGGGTCGCCCGTTTGAGCGTAACGACAGGCGGATGCGGGTTGCGGATGGGCACCGTGATGGTTTCCGTGGCAGTATGACTGCCGCCCTTGGCTGTCACGGTGATTTTGGCGGAACCTTCTCCTGTCGCTTCCAGCGGGAAACGGACCAGTTTGTCTCCCGGCGAAGCGAACGCGACGGAGGTCTGCGAAGGACCGGTGATTTTAACCGGACCTTCTGCCTTGATGCTGACGGAGGCCGATTTGACGTCGTCTTCCAGGGCGAAGACGTTGACCGGCATCTGGATGCTTTCCCCTTCGGCAAGCACCCTCGGGAGCGTGGACAGGACCATCAGCGGCGAGCGGACGGGGATGGTTTTCTCAGCATGGCCGAAGGCACCTTTGTTGCCGGCGACAACCATGACCCGGATGCTGCCGATGTACATCGGGAGGGTAATCTGATGGCTGTTCGATCCGGAGGACAAGGTGAACGGTCCCATGTATTTGACGACGGGATTGAACCGGTTGTCTTTCTTGGGACGGATCAGGATGGACTCGTCTCCGCCGATGCTGAACATGGGGGAGAAACGGCCGCTGTAGGCGCCGATGACCGCATCGTAAAGATCCCAGGTCTTGACACCCAGGGCTTCCCGGGCGTAAAACGCCTTCCACGGGTCGGGTGTAGGGAAGGAGGTCAGGTCCAGCAGTCCTTCATCTACGATCGCCAGGGTATACGTCATGGGTTTGCCGGATTGTTCGTTTACCTTGACCGTGAAGGTCTCTTCGGGATGGACGGCCGCCGGCAGGGTGATGACGGGGGACAGGTGGGAAGCTTTGTTCTCTACCTGGACGGGCTGTACACCGTAGAGCCTGACGGGCAGGTCATTGTCTGCATGGGAATGCGGCTGGAGCAAGGTGATGTGGACATAGAAATTCGGCGCCATTTCCGGAGTCACCTTGAAAGAATACCGGGTGTCTTCGCCCGCCCGGGTGTCCACCCAGGAGCGTGCAAGTACCGTCGTGGCGTTTTCCAGGGATACCAGCGCCCGCCCTTTCGCGGAGCCGGGGATGAAAACAGTCGCGGTTTCCCCGACTTCATAGGATTCCTTGTCCAGGGAGAAGGTGAGCATGCTGAGCGCGTCCGGATCCGTCTTGGCGGAACGTCCGCGGTAGGCCGGCCAGTCGACAAGGAAGGTCCCGCCGCAAGCATGTCCTCCGTCCAAATCCTTGACATAGATGAGGTAACGTCCCCAGTCCGGATAGTCGACGCGGAACGGGATGTCGTTGTCCGATGCGCCGGAAACGATGCGCCCGGAGGCGACGGCTTCACTGCCGGTCCCATTTACATAGGAATCCAGCTCTTCGGCGCGGCTTTCCCACCACCAGCTCCATTTCATTTTGTAGATCCGGTATTCGAGGTTGTGCCCTTTGACCCGCTTGCCGTTGCAGTCTACGACGGCAACTTTGAAATGCTGGTCCTTGTCGGTTTCAAGCCAGGTTCCATCTCCTCCTTCCTGCGGCATCTTGATTCCGACATAGGCCGGGAACGGAGAGAAGGGGAGGGTCTGGGTGGTGAAACTGGCGTCTCCTCCCTGTTCCAGGACCGAGCATACGATGTCGGCGGAAAGCATGCCGGGCGCATCCGAGGCAACCGGCATCGGCACCGTAAGGGTGGCTTTTCCTCCGGCATCCAGTTTCGCATCCAGGATGGATTGTTCCGAGCGGGTGAATTTGGCTGTCGGGTCCGTGAAGACATATCCTTTGAACCCGTCGAAGAAGGTGCCGCCGGGGGAAAGTGTCATTGTGGCGGTCGTGGCCAGTCCCGATGCGGCCGGACCTGTGAGCCAGGATGCGCTGACGCTGACCGGAGTCTTTCCGCCGGCCTGCAGGATCTTGCTGCCCATGTCCAGGTTGATTTTCAGGCGGTTCGGCTTGATGGATTCGATGCGGAGGGATTTGTGGAATGTGGCGCCTCCGACTTTGAAATAGGC
>CADBPH010000023.1 GCA_902796455.1 uncultured Bacteroidia bacterium | reverse complement strand
CGTGCAAAGATAATATTTCGCGGCGGATTATAACAAGTTTGTGCGGCAGTTTTCTACGTTTTCCGCGAGTTTCCGGCGGAATCGCCGGGCGGAGGGCAGGTTTTCCGTTGTTTGGAATCCATTCATGCACAATCTATTAGATTGTCCGTGCGAAGGCCAGGGTGGCCACGCTGATGCGGACGTTCCGGGGTGAAAAACCGAGACGGGCGAGCGCATCCCGGAGGGCTCTATAACAGGCATGCAGGGTCGCTCCGGTCGTGAAAACGTCGTCTACAAGCAGAATATGGAGGGAATGATCCCCCGAGTCCACATGTCCTGAACGCGGCTGCCCCTGCAGAAAACGCTGCAGTTTCCGGGACGATACATCGAATGCTCCTTGCACGTTCAATGACTTTTTATCCAAGGAGATACGCGCTTGTGACCGGGTTCGCCTCACGCGCCGCAGGACTCCGCACAGGAGGGGGACCCGCAGGGCTCCGGCAATCTCCCGCCCAATGATTTCCGCTTGGTTGTACCCGCGTTGCCAGCGCCGTAAAGGGTGCAGGGGAACCGGGATGACGCACGAAACTGTACGAAACAGTGCGGAAGCGGCCAGATGCTTCCCCAGGATCTTGGCGAAATGCCGGCCCAGCGGAAGGTCCGCCTCATATTTCAGCCGGCGGGTAATCATTCGGTAGTCCATGGCCGGTCCGCCGGAAACCCCGGGGCGGACAGGGGCACGATAAAAGAACAGGGCAGCCCCTTCCGCATAGGGTTCGTATGCCGCTGCCGCCCCGTCCTGTTTTTCCGGGGGCTCAGAACCGCCGTTTTGCCCCAATTCTTTTTGCAAATCCCTTTGAATCATTTCGTTGAACTTGTCTGAAAGCGGGTTGTGCGGCCAGGACCAGAAATGGGCCAAAGGGAGGTTTGCCCGGCATTCGATACAGAGGAATTGCTCTTGTAAAGTGAGCGTGCGGCCGCATACCGGGCATTCCCGTGGAAAAAGGAAGTCCAGAAATCCCCGGACAGCGCAAAAAAGGGCATGATTATGTTTTTCCATAATCCGCAAGGAAAGAAGAAATGGCAGAAGAGTTGTTAAAAAATGGAAAAAAGATTGTAACTTGCTTTTCAAACCACAAACGAGAAGCTAATACGGAGATTTTTCATGAAAAAGATCTTGAATGCATTGCTGATTGCAATGGCAGTTTTTGCCTGCCAGGAACCCGAGGCGCCCCAGACTCCTTCTGAACCTGAACCGACAACCCCCGAGGTTGAAAGCAAGAACCTGTCTATTTGGTCCACGGGGTCTAAATACCGGATTCTGTACAGCCCGAACGAAGACGATAACCTGGGCCAGTCTTGCGCCAACGATATTGCGGAAGCAGTGAAAACTTCTGCCAGAGTCATTTTGCCGGTCGTGACCGAGAATAAGAGCACGGCTGCCACGGAAGTGGAGATTTCGGTGGGCATGACCTCGAATGAAGACGTAAAAAGTTATCTTGCAGGCGTTAAAGATACGTTTGACTATACCATCCGCGTGTCCGGGTTGCGATTGATTGTCTGCGGGGCCAGCGGCTGGAGCCTGAAGGTGGCGACGGAACGGCTGATCTCGGAGTATATCCGTCCGCAAAAAGCGATTCCGAAAGACTTGAAAATTGACGGAAACTGCCGCGGGCAGCAGATTTTCCCGCTGCAGTCAGGAGCCAATCTCCGGATTCTCGACAACAATATCTGGTCCTATAACAAAGATGAAATTCCCGCTGCCTGGGCGGCGCTCGGGGGCGATCCCCGGAATGCTTTCCGGAGCAAGCAGTATGCAGCGATGGTCAAGGCGCTGATGCCGGATGTATTTGCATGGCAGGAATATTCCGCGCCCATGCAGGAGGTGATGGAGCCGCAGATCACGGATAAATACGCCCTTGCGATCCCCGACGGATCGCCCGGCGTCCGGAATGCCACGCCTTTGTACTACAACAAGAGCACCGTGGAACCCGTGCTGGTCCATTACCTGCTCTTCCCCGGCGAGTACAACAACTCGAACAGCAAATCCTATACGTCTGCGGTTTTCAAACACAAGGCGACCGGGGCCCATTTCATCGTTGTGGGTACCCATTTGTGGTACAAGAGCGATTCCGAAATGGCGGGCAGCAGCGCGGCGCGGACGGCGCAGGCGCAGCTGATTTCAAACGAGGTGGAGGACCTGCTCATCGAATACGATTGCCCGGTTTTCGTCATGGGAGACATGAACTGCAAGCTGGACAGCGATGCGATGCGGGTTTTCACCAGCCGGGACTATCAGGACTGCGGCCTCTCCGCTAAGGTTTACCGCGACAGCTTCAAGGGCCACCACACCTGTTCGGAGACCGCCGGTTTTGCCTGGACGCCCCAGGCGAATAACGACTGTGCCACGGCCATCGATCATATTTTTGAATTCAATTGTGGCAAGCAGGCGGAAGTCTTGACTCACAAGATCATAACGGCCGCCTTCACCATCTCTCTCACGGATCATTGCCCGCGTTATATCGATGTCCGTCTGGTACCGGAGGCGGATCCGGTACCGGTAGAAGGGGCGGTGAAACTTGCGGATGCTTCCACCCGGATTCTGTTCATCGGGAACAGTTTCACCAAAGACGCGGTGGAGCATTTGCCGGGGATCGTCGCCGCTGCCGGCATCAAAGACATCACGATGGCCCATGTATACCATGGCGGCCGCACAATCCCGTTGTACAACGACTGGTCCTTGGCGGATTACACGTTGTACAAAGCGGAGAAAGGGGCCTCCTCCTGGACGAAGCATGGCTCTCAAGTAACGATTGCCCAAGTAGTTTCAGGCGGACGTTGGGACATCATCACCGTCCAGGAACACACCGGGAACTATGCTGCCTGGTCGTGGACCCCGGAGGAAAAGACGGCCGTCGTCGAACTCTTGAAGAAACTTGCCGATACCCAGAAGACCCCGCCCGATTTCTATTATATCCTTTCCCAGGCCTACTATGACATGAGCAAGATCGCGTCCCGCTCGAAACCCTATATTACGTGGAGCGACCAGGCCGGGATGTGGAAAGTCATTACGGACCAGGCCAAGAAAGTCGTGGCGGAAACCAACATCAAGGATGTGATTTCCACCGGCTGCGCCCTCCAGAATCTCCGGACATCCGGGCTGGATACGCCGTTGAACCTGACGCGGGACGGGTATCACATGGATTTTGGAACGGCCCGTTATACGGCGGCATGTACGGTGTACGGAAAACTCATCGAGCCGATTTTCAAGATCGGGCTGGAGAACAATTCCTACCGATATACAAAATCAGATTATTCCGTTGGCAATTATTGCTCTCCGGTGACCGACGCGACGGCTCCGGTTTGCCGGAAAGCCGCCCGCTATGCCATCGAGAATCCGTATGAGGTTACAGACATGAAGGGAGAAGGCGGGTCCTCCGGAGGCGGAGACGCCTATGCGTTCAAAGGCTCCGGGACGGAAGCCGATCCTTACCTTGTCGGCACGGCGGCCGACATGCAGGGAATGGCTTCGGTACTGGTTGAAGGTCAAATCCGTCATTTCAAGATGACGGCCGATATCGACATGTCATCCGTGGCGAATTGGACGCCTGTTGTCCCGACGGACAATACGTTGGGACTCCAGTTCGACGGGGACGGGCATACCTTGAAAAACCTGACTTGCAGCAACCAGCCGTTTGCATCCCTATTCGGCATGCTGTACGGCGGGGTCAAGAACCTGACCCTCCAGGATTGTTCCGTTTCCAATACGGAATCCTGCGCCCTCCTTGCCGTCTGGGGCGGGAATGGCCTGGGGACCTGCCCCGCTGTGGTTTCCGGTGTCCATGCGCGGAACTGCACGGTCAACATGACTTCTACGACATCGACCCCGACGGGAGGATTGTTTGCCAATTCCGGGAAACTGACCCTGCAGAACAGTTCCTTCCAGGGAACGATCCAGAGTGCGGCGAGCAGCGGCACCCATTTTCTGGGCGGTCTGGTCGGCAAGATCGCCGTCTCCGGCGCGACCATTTCCCGCTGCCATGCGGATGTTCAGATCAAGGGCGTGTATTCCAGCATGTTGGGTGGCTTGGTCGGCGGTTGCTATACCGGATGTCCGGTCAATATATCCGACTGCTATTCGACGGGAGCCATTACCGGAAAATGCCTTTATATGGGAGGTATCGTCGGCGATTTGGTTTCCTCCAGCACGGTTTCCCGTTGCTATAGTACGATGGACTTGACCGGAGGCTACAACCATGGCGGGATTGTCGGCCGGGCGTCCAATCGGATCAATCCCAACTCAACCGGGTCTTTTGATACGATTATGGACATTACGGTGCAGGACTGCATCGCCTGGAATGGGGCCATCCGGACTTCCGGGTCGGGAGAGAAGCCGTCCAGCCATTACAGCAGCGGCGCAGTGGTCGGATTCACGGTCTATCGGAACAACCTCCTCAACTGCCGCCGCCGGCCCGACATGATCTTCCACGTGTATGCGAACGAGAGCTATAACATATTGCTGGACAATGAGAATGTGACGCCTTCGACACCACTCGTGAAGCCTTCGACGGATGTCTACCATTGCCCCTACAACGGGAAAGCCGTCGCACCCGGGGAAACCGTATCCTCCGTCGCGAAATCGCTCGGCTGGAGCGATGCAGTCTGGGATTTCTCCGAAAATCTTCCGGTCCTGAAATAAAAGAATACGCAACCATGTCCTACTCAAGAAGATCCTTTCTCAAGAAGAGCCTCGCTGTCGGCGCAGGTATGACAGCCGCCAATATCCTTTCTCCTTTACCGGCGGAGGCCGGGACAAAGGAGACACCGCGCCCGGAAGACCTTGAAGACGGGGCTTCTCCGGTACTCGCTTCTTCCCGGGGTGCAGCTGAGCCGTCGTCCCTTCCCAGCGATGACCCTCTTCTGCTCAGGATCCGGCAGGCGAAATACATCAACGGCAATCCGAAAGTTGCTTCCCTGGGGCTGTTGCATTTCTCCGACATCCATGGAGACGACATTGCAGCCCGGCAGCTTCTTTCGGCGATATCCACGTACGGATCGTATATGGATGCCGTATTGAACACCGGAGATGCGGCACTGTATTTTGCCGATCCGACCCCGAAATTCCCGCACGGGGCTGCCTGGTGGCGGTCTTCGGGACTGGCCGAAAAATCCCTGTTCGTGATGGGCAACCATGACGGAGCCGACGGTTCCGATGCCAAGGGCCATAAAGAAGGCTCTGCGGACTGGGATTTCAAAGGGAAGGAATGGGATTTCGATACGTATTTTGCCGATTACATCAAAGGGCTTGGCTGCACCATGCCGGAAGGGTATGACAATCCGTCCAGCCCCTATTTCAAATCCTGCTTCTGGCTGAAAGACTTCCCGGAGGCAAAAATCCGGCTCTTCGGGCTGGACTGCATGCATTTCAACGAGAAATACCGTTACAAGACAGATGAGCAGGAGCGGTGGTTTGCTGCAAAGCTGGCCGAAACACTGGATCCCTCCAGCCCCGTTTACGGGTATTCCGTGCTGGCTGCCAGCCATTATCCGCTGGATGATTTCAACGGTCTCAATGAAGAGTGGGACGAGTCCGTCCATAAATTCCGTTACAACACCAAAGCGGACGGCGGCGTAGTGGTCAGTCCCATGACCGGCACGATGTCGAAATTCCATACGACACACCTGCTGGCCACCGATTCCGGCGCCCGGTTCGCGCTGCGGCAGCGGATACCGGATGCGTCAGCGTCCTACGGCTATCGGAAATCGGAAACCAATCCTTTCGGCGACATCCTGCAGGCTTGGCAGGAGAAGGGAGGGAAATTCATTGCCTGGCTTTGCGGGCATTTCCATAGCGACATGCTCTATTACCCGACCAAATATCCTGGTCTTCTTTGCGTTGCAGTCGACCAGGCCGGGAATCTCCGGGGCAACGCCATCACAGACCGCGATCCCGGTCTGGTTACGCGGTACTGCGCCAATTACTATGCAATCGACACCCAGTCCGGACTCTTCAAGATCGTCCGGATCGGGTTGCCGATCAATCGGTTCCTGGTGAAAAAGGACGTCCTTTGCTATGACTATATCCACCGGGAGGTCATAGCCGAATAGCCGTCCGGCAGGACTACATGTTCATGCCGCCGTCGACCTGGATCACCTGGCCGGAAACATACGAAGACAAATCGCTGGCGAGGAACGTGGCTACATTGGCGATATCCTCGACGGTGCCGCCGCGGCGCAGCGGGATCTTTTCGATCCATTCTTTGCGGATCTCTTCGGGAAGTGCCTGGGTCATCGGCGTATCGATGAATCCGGGTGCGATGGCGTTGGCGCGGATTCCCTTGCGCCCCATTTCCTGGCTGATGCTCTTGGCGAGGGCAATCAAGCCGGCTTTCGAAGCGGCATAGTTGCACTGGGCGGCATTGCCGTGAACGCCGACAACCGAGCTCATGTTAATGATGGCGCCCCCTTTGTTCCGCATCATTGCGGGAGTGATGGCGTGGATGAAGTTGAATGCGGATTTGAGGTTGACCGCGATGACTGCATCCCACTGGGCCTCCGTCATCCGGAGCATCAGGCCGTCCTTGGTGATTCCGGCATTGTTGACGAGGATGTCCACTTTCCCGAAATCGGCAAGGATTTGTTCGACAACGGTATGCGTTTCTTCAAAATTGGCAGCGTTGGAGGCATATGCCTTGACCTTGCGGCCGAGTGCTTCGATTTCAGCGACGGTTTCCTGAGCCGCCTCATTGATTACCAAATCGGTGAATGCGATGTCCGCTCCTTCTTTTGCGAATTTGACGGCGATGGCTTTTCCGATTCCTCTGGCTGCGCCGGTAATCAGGGCAACCTTTCCTTCTAAAAGTCCCATAAAAGATTAATTTAAACAATTCGACATGCGGATCAAGCCGCAGGTCTGTCTACAAAATTACAGAGTTTTGGCTATCTTTGCAAGCTCAAAGCAGAAAACCATGGCAAGTGAGATACGTGATCCCCGGATTTGGGAAAGCGGTGCGCTGAAAATCGATTGGGTCAGGCACCATATGCCTTTATTGTCCATCCTCAAGGAAGAATTTTCGAGAACGAAGCCTTTTGCCGGCAAGAAAGTCGCCCTTTCTGTCCATTTGGAAGCGAAAACGGCGTATTTGTGCGAAGTGCTGGCCGCCGGCGGGGCCCAGATGTTCGTCACCGGAAGTAATCCGTTGTCGACCCAGGACGATATCGCCGCCGCCCTTGTCCATGAGGGGATGAATGTGTTCGCCCTCCATGGCGCCCTTCCTGAAGAATACGAGCGGGGAATCCGCAAGGTCATCGAGATCGGCCCCGACCTGATTATCGACGACGGGGGCGACCTTGTCAACATGATCCATAACCATTTTCCCCACCTGGTGCCTCAGGTGATCGGGGGCTGCGAAGAGACGACAACCGGCATCCTGCGGCTGCAGGCTCTGGACCGGGCCGGAAAACTGGGATTCCCGATGATGCTGGTCAACAATGCCTCCTGCAAGCATTTCTTCGACAACCGGTATGGAACCGGGCAGTCTGTCTGGGACGGCATCAACCGGACAACCAACCTGATTGTCGCCGGCAAGGAAGTGGTTGTCGCCGGCTATGGCTGGTGCGGCAAGGGAGTCGCCATGCGGGCCAAGGGGCTCGGGGCACGGGTAACCGTGACAGAGGTGGATCCGGTCAAGGCGCTGGAGGCCGTGATGGATGGTTTCAAGGTCATGCCGATGTCCGTGGCTGCCGGGACCGGTGACGTGTTTGTTACCGTAACCGGTTGCAAGGGAGTAATTTCCTCCGATGATTTCCTGAAAATGAAGGACGGTGCCATCCTCTGCAATGCCGGACACTTCGATGTCGAGGTGGACGTTGCGGCGCTGAAGAAAATGGCGGTTTCCCAGGGAGTGGCGCGCAAGAACATCCAGGCATATACCCTGGAGAACGGGCACACCCTGTATGTCCTGGCGGAAGGCCGGCTGGTCAACCTGGCTGCCGGGGACGGTCATCCTGCCGAAATCATGGACATGTCCTTTGCCATCCAGGCATTGAGCGCCAAATACTTGGTAGAACATGCCGGCGAACTGCCCCGGGAAAAGGGCCGGATGCTCCATGACGTTCCCGCCGAAATCGACCGGGAGGTCGCCCTCCGCCTGCTCGCAGACATGGGCGTAGGCATTGATACACTGACAGAAGAACAACATCGATATTTATACGGAGAATAAATCATGCCGCTGATTCCGATTTACACTTGGAATAAAAGTGTCATTAATTTCGAGCTCAGGAACAAGAAATTCAGCAAACAGCCCTGGGCCCAGGGAGTGATCCTGCTTGCCTGCGTGGTAATCGCCATGCTGCTGGCCAACCTCCCGTTTACCAAGCACATTTATCATAATATCCTGCATACCAGCCTCGCGATTACGGTCGGTTCGCCCGACGGCGGCGGCTTCACTTTCCCGGCGCAAATGTCGGTGGAGAAATTCATCAACGACATCCTGATGGTGGTTTTCTTCTTCACGGTCGGCCTGGAAATCAAGCGGGAAGCAGTTTTCGGGGAATTGAGCAGCCCCAAGAAAGCAATCATGCCGATCATTGCGGCATTCGGCGGCGTCATTGCCCCGGCCTTGATCTACACCCTGGTCAACCATGGTACGGCAGCCTCCAGCGGATGGGGGATCCCGACAGCGACGGATATCGCCTTTGCCGTCGGCATCCTGTCCATTCTGGGGGACAAAGTCCCGGTTTCGCTGAAAGTCTTCCTGACGGCCCTCGCTATCGCCGATGACCTGATCGCCATCCTGGTGGTGGCCCTGTTCTATGGCGGCCAGATCAACTTCCTGCTGCTGGGCATCGCCGTGGTCCTGATTCTGCTGATTCTGCTGATGAACCGGCTGGGAGAGAAGCGCCCCTGGTTCTATTTCCTGCCCGCCATCGCGGTCTGGGTGCTCTTCTACTATTCGGGGATCCATGCGACCATGTCCGGCGTCGTCATGGCGTTCCTGGTTCCGATGACCCCCCGGTATACCAAGGAATACTATTACCACAAGCGGGATTATTACCGTCATAAAATTGCTGAGTATGACGAGATTGAGGAAGCATGCGGCTTCCCGAACGGTCCGCAGCGGCATTGCCTGCGCCAGCTCAGCAAGACGTCCAAGAACTGCATCGGGCTGAGCTACCGGCTGGAGCACACCCTCTCTCCCTGGGTGAATTTCCTGATCATGCCGGTTTTCGCCCTGGCCAATGCCGGTGTCGAGATTCCCGACCCGTCCTATTTCAATGTCCTGCAGTTCACGCCCGGCATCGGCAGCGTCAGCATGGGTGTTTTCCTGGGACTGTTGCTCGGGAAACCGATCGGCATCACCCTCGCCAGCTTCCTGGCGGTCAAGACCCGCCTGGGCGCCATGCCTGACAAGGCTTCCTGGAAGATGCTCTTCGCCGTGGCCTGTCTCGGCGGTATCGGCTTCACCATGTCCATCTTCGTGGACACGCTCTCCTTCGGAGACCAGGCCCCTGAGGTGGTGACCCGCCTGCGGGACATGGGCAAAGTAGCCGTCCTGATGGGCTCGCTTTGCGCCGGCATTCTCGGCAGTGTCCTGATTTCGCTGGTCAACAAGTTGGAAAAGAAAAACCCATAATATCATGTTCGACAAGAAAGTATACATCAACCGCCGTCAGACGCTTCTTCAGAAGATGTCCGACCAGGGCCAGAGCGGCATCATTATCTTGATCGGAAATGCAGAGGCGCCTGCCCAGTACAAAGACAATTGCTACAAGTGGCGCCAGGATTCCACCTGGCTCTATTACCTGGGGATTGACGACCCCGGCTAT
>CADBPH010000022.1 GCA_902796455.1 uncultured Bacteroidia bacterium | reverse complement strand
CTACACCGAAGATGTATTTGCCTTCTTGTTCCTGCATTTGTGGTAATAGTTAGAATTTTCCCACAAATATAACAATTTTCTATAAAACAATTCTCTTCACCACAGTGTATGTACACGAAATCGGGCCCTGGCAGCGTTCCAGGTGTACATACACCGGAGGGGCTGTATTTACAGGAGTGAGAAAGAGGGGGCGGCGTGCCTTTTTCGTGGCGCTTAAGGTGCTCGTATTCAGATGGTTAGCACAGCGGACGGGTGCGGAAATGATACCCGTCTGCTGTGCTAATGCTTTGTGTGTAACGATGTTAAGTGCCAGGTTTACCTATTTTTTTTATATCTTTGCGAGTAAACCTTTAACTCACAAAGACATGAAGCCGGATTATTTGAAAAACTTCTTTGATTGGAACCGTGCTGTCGATTTTTGGAAGGGCCTCGGGAAAGATAAGCAAATAGGGCTTGTATCGGCCCTGATCGCTTTGATAATGATACTGCTCCCCAGCGGTAATTCCCTGAAGAGGAAAGGATATGATATCGACCTGCCCAGAGGGGCCGGTAAAATCAAATATAAAGCGGTCTCGGAAGAGCATCTGGCCCAGCTGAATGACCGCAATCTGCAGTTTGTCTCCCAACCTGTCAACGTGACTACCCGCAAAGGTGACAGCCACGTCCAGCTGGAGAAGATGGCCCGGGTCAGTTTCCCCATCCCCAAGAATATCCCCAAGAAAGAGAGGATCAACCTCATCGGCGTGTTGCTCACGGATGACGGCCCGGTTTATATGATTCCGGACTATATGGAGCTGCAAAAAGGCATTGCCACGTTCGAGACCAGCCATTTCTGTGTGGCGGGGCTTACGGCCTTCGAACAGGACCAGCGGCGCGAGCTGTTCATCGAGCGTACGGCCGCCAGCGGCTGGAAAATGAACGCCTGTGACAAGGATTTGGAAGGAACCCTGAAAGAACAGCTTCTGGATGCGGCGAAGAGCGTCGGTATTGACGGAACCGACCTGCTGGGCATTACGCTGAAGGAGGTGTTCTCGGATAATGATTTCGTCAAGAAAGGGATCGAGCTGATTGACACCTATGACAGTTCGAATGGTAATCCGGATAAGATGGCCGAGAAAGTCTATGAGGAAATGGTGGCTATGGCCAAGGCCAAGGCGCTTTCCATGCTCTTTGAAAAACTGAAAGGCGATAAAGAAGTGGACGTGGTGGATAAGGATTTGAAGAATGAGGGGAAATACAAGCATACACGCATCCAGATGGATGGAGCCAACAAGCCCATCGTGGAGTTTCTGGAGGGACACATGGGAAGGGACAATATGGAGAAGATCGGCAAACGGCTGGGAAATGGTGAGAATGCGTATATCGTTGCCTATGAGTTTTACCGGGAAATCCGGGACGACAGGCTCAAGTCGTTTGCAACGTCCATGGTCCCGCAGATCAAGGTTCTCCAGTCCGGTGCAAGAGTGATGAAGGTCCTGAAGGAATTCTGGTCCACCAATGAAATGATTGACATGTATAATGTCTATGCCCGGAATGCCGGCCCCGACGGCCGGATGAGCGACGACGACTGGAACGTCCTGATGATCCGGCGGCTGAACGCGGCGAAAGCCAAGTTCGGCCTGACCGAGGCCGAAATACGCAAGCAGTTCGAAGAACGCTATAGCAACAACCGGGAGATCGAACGGAAAAAAGACGAGCTCCGTCGCATGATTAAGCTGTGGGAAGACCCGCGCTACGAACTGACATCCGCGCGCATCTTTGACAAGAAAGGTTTCGATTACATCCAGCGCCTGACCCGGGTTCACCAGCTGATGGAACGCTTCCGCAGCGAATTGGTTGTCAAGGGCGAGCTGCCCGGCAAAAGTGCCGGAAAGACCGTGGACGAAACCCTGTGCGAGATTGTCGAAAAGTACCTGGACCTCTATCCGGACCAGCAAGCATTTTACAAGTGGCTGGCCAGACAGGGCTATATGGGATATAAACTGAAGCGGGACGCCGACAAGCTGGACGAACAGCGCAGCTGGCGGCTGGTGCGCGTGGAAACTTCGAGCACGGAGAGCGGCAAGGACGGAGAGTATTCCAATCAGTATTCGGCTTCTCCGGGAAACCATCGGTATGTGACGTCATGGACCGGACAAGCTTTTGAGTCTGATTTCGGTGAGCCGGTCTGGTATCGTCCGCACACCAGTACATTTACCGCCACGGTTAAAGCGCCGCCGGCACAGTTGCAGGCCGGGGATTCCCTTGTCCTTCATGCGACCCTGAACCTGGATGCGATAGAGAATGGCTGGTATATTATTGGCGGTTCTTCGCTCGTGTTTGAGAAGGAAGAGGTTGGAATGGGCTTTATAAGTTATGCCGCCATCAGGGCGGAAGTCGTTAACCTGAACGGGAGCACTTCGGTGGGAACCCGTTATGGATCAGCCCATTCGGGGGACTGGGATTATGTCCTGCCCATCCCGAAGGGCCATAAAGACGAACTCAAGGCCATCAACTTCGACGCCTGTGGCAGCCGCACCCATTGGGTCTACAAGTGGTGCAGCATCTTTGAAGCAGGGGAGAATTAGGAAACAATCCGGAACGCGAGGGCGACGGGCTCGTTCTTCAGCTTTCCTTTCAGGGAGATAGTGACTTTGCCGTTCTTGACCGAGCAGGTGGCTTTCTTCCCGTTGTTCAGGATGGTGACGGCCCCCTGGGGGATGTTGCCGGTCCATTCGAGGGTTGCGGGCAGGTCTTCACCTTCCGGCAGCGCATAGATGGCGTAGGGTGACCAAAAGTGACCGAAAAATCTATCAATAAAGTATGATCAGATGATGCGCCCATATAAGAATATTTCTTATCTTTGTTGCAAATACTGATAGAAATGAAAACAACTACTGTCGCATTAGGGTCTCATTTTGACGAATT
>CADBPH010000021.1 GCA_902796455.1 uncultured Bacteroidia bacterium | reverse complement strand
CACGGAGGTAAGCCTCACCCCTGCCGGGGAGACCTTTGAACCGGGGCAGTATGTATTTACGCTGCTGCCCGCCACGTTCAGCCAGGGCCTCACGCTGACCTTCACCGACAAGAACGGAAACACCACGGTGCGCAGGAACACGACGGACCTCACCATCGCCCGCAGCCGCCTGCTCGACCTCGGGGCATTTATCAAACTCTATGACTCTGAACTCACCTTCCGTCCGGAGGAGACCCGGGAAATCCGGGTGATGAGCCAGGGAGTCTCCGGACTTGCCGCCGGGAATGCTCCCACGGGTTGGACGGTGGATGCCTCGGCGCTTGCAGACGGGCTCCTGAAGATTACGGCACCTGCCGCCGGAGCTTCCGTCCCCGCCGGAATCCTCGACCTCAGGGGCAAAAACGCGGCAGGCAGCGAAGTGGTGAGCAACGATCTTGCCCTCCGCTTGTACGGCATCAACAGCAAGCAGGATTTCCTGGCCTTCCGTTCCCTGTACCAGGGAGATGACCCCACCGACAATGACCGGATCAACCATCCGGTCACGGACCCTGCGGTCATCGGAAAATATCTTGTGGACGGCGCGCTGAGCCTGAATACGGACATTGCCTTCGATTCGGACGACCTGCTGCTCAAGGCATTTATTCTCAAGTACCTGAACGTGCCTTTTGACGGCTGCGGTCACAAGATTACCGTCGATTTCGCCGGCACCGCCGCGCTTTGCGCCCTGTTCCAGTATCTCGGGGCCGATGTCAGGAACCTCGACATCGCCGGAACGGCAAGCCTGGCTTATTCCGGCGAAGGACGCCTTGCATCCCTCGCCGCCCTGCCGACAGACCGGACCATCGAGGTAAAGAATGTGAACAGTTCGGTCAATCTCTCCTCTGCGGGCAAAATTTCGGACCTGGGAGGGCTCATCGCCTGCCTGAACAAAGGCATTGTCACGCTGGACGGCTGTTCCTGGTCCGGAACGGTGACCTACGAACCGCTTGAGGCATCATCGGCACCGGCCATCGGAGGACTGGTGGGACGTTCGACCGCCGCCTCGCTCAGCATCCGGAATTCCACGAGCGAAGGAGCCATCCGCATCTCGCTTGACAACCGCAAACTCTGCGGAGCAGAAAACAGCGGGGTCGGCGGCATCGTCGGGGTGACGGAAGACAAAGCCGTCACGCTGAACACGGTCACCAACAAAACCGCGATTCTCGTGAAAGGTGTGAACAAAGACGAAGAACGCGGACGTTTCGCCCAGATCATAGGCGGCAATCTTTCCGGGACGGATGTATCTTCCTGCACGGAAGCGGGCTCCGTTACCTTCGAAGACTACGTTGGCCCGGCGCTGGTGTTTGCCAAGACGGAAGAGGCATCGTTCAACTACGGCGGCAGCGACAACTATGGTTTCTCCGTCGAAAACCTGAACGGGGCCACCCTCGTTTCCGCCAGTATTGCCGAGGCACCCGAGGGTTGGACCATCGACCTTTCCCACGCCACAGACGCGGCTCCCTATATTACGGTAAAGGCGCCCTCGCGGGATGACATCAAGGCCGGAGCCGCAATGGGAAGAGGCGAAATCGAAATTACCGTCACAACCAGCAAGGGGGAAACCGCCAAAAACGTGGTAAAACCCGTCGTCCGCCTGTTCGGCATCAATAGCAAAGAGGAGTTCAATGCCTTCAAGAAAGTTTACGGCGCCACGGCAAACACGCCTGTAACGACGGGCCTGGACGCGTGGTTGGTTGACGGTGCGCTCACGCTGAATACCGACCTGGAATTCAGCAAGGACATTTCCGGTGATATCCAGTCAAACGCTTATGTCCTCAAGTACCTGGCAGTACCCCTGGACGGTAACGACCGCACGGTCAAGTGTACCATTACCGGAACGGCCGGTATCATTGCATTTATCCAAAATATCCAGAAGAATGTACAAAACCTTTATCTGGACGGCTCCTATACGTTCACAGGCACCGGAGCCGTCAGGATGGGTGCCCTGGCCGGCTATGCGGGAGCGAGTGTGACGATATCCAACGTCCATGTAAAGAAGACGGCGGTGCTGGCGTTCAACACGTCCAAGACAACGGGTATTGCCAACACCCATGTCGGAGGCCTGATCGGTCAGATCTATTCAGGCGATTTCATCCTCGATTTCAAGAACTGCTCCGTAGCCGGAACGCTTTCCACCCAGCAGGTCCCGACCTCTCTGGGCGGTTTTGTCGGCCATGGAGGAACCGGCTCCACAGCGTGCGTAAACTTTACGGATTGTACGTTCTCCGGAACCCTCGCCTTCAAGCAGACAGGGCATTACAATGTCAGCAGTTCCCATTCCGGCGGCCGGATCGGAGGCCTGATCGGGGATTTGAGCCGAAAGGCCACCTTTACCCGTGTGGTCAATTCGGGAACCATGACGGCGGACTTTGGCAACAAAGTGTTCAATTACAAGGAGCAGGCCGGTTTCGGCGGTATCGTCGGCCGCAATACGGCTGCGGCTACTAACTACACCATGGGCACCGAAATGACGGATGTCGAAAACAAAGCCAAGATAACCGTCACCGGAGTCCCGAAAAACGCCAGCGAGTATGGCTACGACAGCGGGACCGACACGTACGATTACTCCAACACCATCGGACAGATCATCGGATGCCGCCATCTCGTTCCCACTGTTTATACCAATGTCAAGGAATCCGGTACCGTAAGCGTTACCATGGCTAATTAATGAAATGCGATTATGAAAAAGATATTCCAATATATTACACGTGCCCTGGCCATTCTGGTATTGGCTTCCGGGTGCGAAGGAACCCTGTCAGATAAAGAAGGCGGCTCCACCGAAGGAGAGACCCCTTCCGAATACTGGTGGCATTTCAGCGTGAACAACGCGGAAGGCTCCCCGTCCCTGGGCGTGTTCCTGCGTGACTTTGACGGAAGCCTCACCAATAGTGAAATCCGCATAGATGCCGCCAGCGGAGCCTCTTTCGAAATCAAGACCGGCCATCCCCTCACGACGGGCGCAAAAATCTATGCCTACTCGCCCTACCATGCAGAAACCAAAGACCACAAGGCTGTCAGGATGCACATTCCGGAAGAGCAGACGGCCGGTGAGACGGCGATGCCCCGCGCAGCCGTCCCCCTGACGCTCAACAATCCCCGGCCGGACTCCACCTTTGCGATCCAGCTGGTGGACCTGGCCTCGGTCCTCTCCCTCAAGGTTCTTTCCACCCAGGATACGGACGAGAGCATTACCTCGGTTTCCTTTACCTCAGGAACGCCCCTTGCAGGCAGTTTCTCCTTCAACATCAAGGGGGTTGACATCAACCAGGCTGCCACCCTTGCCGTGAGCGGATATGCCTCCAAGACGGTCACGCTCTTTGCGGATGCCAGGGTGGGAACCAACCCGGATTCTGCAAGAGAGCTACCCATGATCGTTGCCCCGGGCTCTTACACCGGTACGAT
>CADBPH010000020.1 GCA_902796455.1 uncultured Bacteroidia bacterium | reverse complement strand
GGAATTCCGTTGTTGCCGGAAGATTGCTTGGCACCCTTGGAAATCTTCATGGAGCCGGATTGGATATAGAAATCCAGACCGCTGCGCAGGGTGGCCTTGAGCCACGGGGCGATGTCGTAACTGACCGAAAGGTCGGCGTTGAACAGGTCTCGGCTTTTCTCGTTGATTTTTTCATACATGTCGAACCAGACGCTCTCGTGGTTGGTCCGGTAGGTATAGTTCTGCACCTCGCCGGGAATGAGCCAGTAATTGTCCTTGTAGTCCATGATGTCGAAGTCGGCGGTAGACCAGAGGAGGAGGTTGTACATGGGATCATAGCCCGTGTAGCCGTTCATGCCCTGATTGGGAGAGTAGCGCTTGGCATAGGTGAGGTTGGAGGAAAGATGGAAACGGTCCAGCTGGACGTCGCCTCCCAGGGAGTAGGAGTATTTGTCCAGTTTGTGATTGGGATAGACGCTTTTGTTTTCCGTCCAGTTGAGCGAACTGCGCAACGAGATGCCCTTGCCCCGGAAAGAGACGTTTGCATTGTTGGTGGTAATATAGCCCGTCTCCAGGAAATTCTTGAAATTGTCCTTGCCCACGGGCAGGTACTCGTAGTCGCGGTAATCCATCAGGAAAGGATCCCACTGGTTCTGGATGCTTCCGTCCATGAGGATACCCCAGGCCTGGTCGGCATTCTTATCATATATATTATTCATGCCGCGACCGTAGGTGCTCTGCTTTTCGGGAATGGCCAGGAAGCCGGCGGCGAACAGGGTGTTGGTAGAGAAATCCACCGACACGCCCAGCTTGCCGGAACTGCCGTTCTTGGTGGTGACGACAAGGGCGCCGCTGGAACCGCGGAAACCGTACAGGGCCGACGCCGTGGCACCTTTCAGCACGGAAATGGATTCAATGTCCTCTGCCGCAATGTCGGAGAGGGTCTTGTTGGCATAGGCGATGCCGTCAACCACCAGCAGGGGAGCTTCGCCGCGGATGACCACGGACGGGGTGGAATTGAAATCGGAGGAGGTCCGGACCAGCATACCGGAAACCTTTCCGGCCAGGGAGGTCCCTACATCGACGGTCGCGACTTTTGCCAGGGTTTCTCCGTCCACTTTTTGTACGGCATAACCCAGGGCTTTCTCTTCGCGTTTGATGCCCAGAGCCGTCACGACGGTGGCGTCAAGCAGTTCGGAATCTTCTTCCAGGATAATCCGCAGGGGGCCGCCTTTGGCGTCGACGGTCACCTCACGGAAGCCCAGGCTGGAAACAGTAAGGGTGGCGCCGGGTGTTACGCGCAGCGTAAAGGCGCCCCGGTTGTCGGTAATGGTTCCATTGTTGGTCCCGGATTCCATGACAGCGGCACCGATGACCGGAATTTCGTTTGCATCCAGGACTACGCCCCGGACTTCTTGTTTACTGGTTTGTTGTCCCTGTTCCGAAACGATGGGACTGGCCCAACCGGCTCCAGAAGACAAATACAGGAGCATCAACACTGTTGAAAGCGTCCGCATGATAGATTTTTTAAATAGAAACATAGGAATATTGATTGGTTTAAACGATTTAAATTTGTTTTTTGCAATTATCGGAAAAAAAGAAAACGGTGAATCGAAAAAAACCTCACAAAAACTCAACAAATCAAAAAAAAGGGTTCACATAAACTCAACACTTGCTATCTTTGCAGAAAAAACGGTGTCATTATGCTCAGAAAAAGAAGGTGTTCTCTTGCAGTTTTGCTTGTCCTTTCCGCCTTGTTACCGGCGAAGGGACAGACTCCTCCCATCCGGAATTACACCCGGCATCAGTATAAGGGCGGCAGCCAGAATTGGAACATCGTCCAGGGTACGTCCGGCTATATGTATTTCGCCAACAATGCCGGATTGCTGGCGTTTAACGGTTACGATTGGACGTTGCGGCCGTCCCGGCCGGGCTTCATTGTCCGCAGCCTGCTGTACAGCCCGGCCGACACCGCCCTGTATTATGCGGAATCCAACCAATTGAAACGGGCCCGGGTCGCCGCCGGCGCATTGGCTGCCCAAGAAATCCTGCTGGACGGCGCGCAGGAGAACATCTCGGAAATCTGGGATGTGGTGCAAATCGGAGAGGATCTTGTTTTCCGGGACGAAGAGGCCCTGTACCGGTACGGAGAAACCGGCCTCAAGCGCTTTGCTTTCAAAGGGAAGGTGGATGCGTTGGGGGTTGTGGACAGCCAGGCCGTGGTGAGTGTGCGGGGAGAAGGGCTGATGCGCTATGACGGCAACCGCTTTGTGGCGTATGGCGGCGTTCTGCCCTATTCCGGGCGGGAGAGAATCATCGACCTGCTTTCCTATGACGGGAAATGCCTGATTGTTACGGAAACGAGCGGATTGTTTCTTACGGACGGGGAGTGTACGGTGCGGATGGAAACGCCCTTTGAGTATGCGTGGCCTTCGGAAAGCGTTTTCTGTGCCGCCGTTTCGACAACCGGAAAGATTGCCCTGGGAACCGTCTCTTCCGGCGTGTATGTGTTCGGCGGCCCTTCTACGGAGAGCTGCCATTTGGGGAAGATGGACGGCCTGCAGAACAATACGATTCTGAGTGCGCTGTTCGATCGGAATGGCGACCTCTGGTTAGGCCTGGACAACGGGCTTGCCCAGGTCTCGCTTTCTTCGCCGGAACAGCCGATGTTTCACCAGCAGAACGCGATAGGGGCCGGTTATGCCTCGGCGCAGTTTGGAAACGAATTGTACCTGGGAACCAACGAGGGCCTGTTCCGGCGCTCCGGGAAGGAGGTGGCTCCCGTTGACGCGGTGAAGGGGCAGGTCTGGGACCTCTGCGTGATGGACGACGCCCTATTTTGTTGTACGGACAGGGGGTTGCATGTTTTGAAAAGAAACGGACGGGACCAGTACATACCCTTGAACGGTGTTTGGAAGGTGGTTGACCTGAAGCATCATCCCGGAGCGATGCTCGGCTCCACCTATGACCGGATGTTCCTCCTTTCCAAATTGCCGGGCGGGGCGGTCCGCTTCGAAGGTTACGTGTCCGGTTTCGAGGAAAGCAGCAAGGTTTTCGAGGAAGACAGGGACGGGCGCATCTGGTTCTCGCACTGGCAGAAAGGTCTGTTCCGGCTGGAACTTTCAACGGACGGCCCGCTCTTTTCGATGGTCGAGAAATGGGGAAAGCGGGAAGGCTTTCCCACAGATTATAACAATATTCCCAACCGGATCGGGGACGAGATTGTCTTTACTACGGAAAAAGGCTTTTACCGGTTGGACGCCACCACCGAGACGATGGTGCCGGCGGAAGGACTGAATGCTTTGTTCAAAACCCCTCCGCCGCTGCTGCGGGTATTTGCGCTGCCGGACGGAATCCGGTATTTCTCCTCCGGCGTCTCCCAGGTGCTCGAATATCCGGACAAAGAGGGAAAACCCACGCTGGACAGTTTGACCCTGGGGTATTTGTGCGAAAACCGGAAATTGGGGTTCGACCATATCCGCCAGCTCTCCCGGGACAAGGTACTCATCAACACGGAAGACGGGTTTTCCGTTATCCGCGTGGACCGTATGCGGGAGGGCCTGAACCAGGAAGGATTCGTCCCCGTCATCCATGCCGTCCATCTCACCGGCATGGCCGGAGATTCCCTCGTTTTTGCATCCGAATGCCCCGGAGGGCCGGAACGGGTCGTTTCCCTGCCTCATCGTTCCAATTCCCTCCGCTTCGATTTTGTAAGCCCGGGGACCGGCGGACCGGAGACCTACGAATATATGCTGGAAAACTATGACGCGGGCTGGTCTTCGCTTTCGACCAACCATTTCAAAGAATATACGAAACTCCCTCCGGGAAACTATGTGTTCCGGGTCCGTACGCCGGCAGGAGAGAGCGCGCTCTCGGTCCGCATCATTCCGCCCTGGTACCGGACCGGAGGGGCTTATACCGTTTGGTCCCTGCTTGTCCTGGCGGGACTGGCGCTG
>CADBPH010000019.1 GCA_902796455.1 uncultured Bacteroidia bacterium | reverse complement strand
CGCAGCGAAGGCCACAGGAAAGAACGGTAGAGGGTGGAATAGAGCAATCCCTTCTGGCGCTCGGTTCCGCCCTTGACGCGGATCCGGGACAGCAACTGTTCCCACTGGGCATCCGCCTCGGTGCAGACCTGGGTGAAGTCTTTGTCCAGCATTTCTTTTTCCAGGTTCTCCTTGGCATTCGCGACGCTGACGAAGGAGAAGCCGATCTTGAGTTCCAGGGGTTCCGCACCCTGGCTGTCCGGGACATCGATGATGGAGACCAGGCCGCCTCCCATCTGGGAGCGGTTTCCGCCGGAACGCTGGCCACGGCGTCCGAATCCCTGGAATTGATTCACTTCCCCGATGCGGTAATTGGTGACCGCATAGAAATAAATCTTTCCGTCGCCCCACTGGGAACCGCTGAAAGCATGGTCGTTCTCTTTCCGCAGGGACCACTCGCGGATATTGTTGTTGGAGCGGGTGATATCGACCAGGATCTTCTTCTCGTCTTCCGGCCGGAACGTATATTTATGGTAACCACAGCGCAGCGTGGAGGTCAATTCGACATTGACGCCATACCGCTCCAGCCAAACCTGATAATAGCCCGGACGGGCGGATTCCTTTTCATGGCTGTACGCTGAAGCGTAATCCGCGGGATCGACCCAGCCGGTCACGGGCAGGATCGGGACATGGCAGAGGTTCCAGTGCCCCTTGCTGGTATGGGCGAATCCGAGGATGGTCGGATCTTCCCACTGATAGCCGGAGCCGCTGTGGTACATGGTGACCGGGGTCACCTGGACCATTGCGTTCGGCAGCGAAGCGCCGGGAAAGGTCTCCGCACCCCAGGTACGGCTTTCACGGTGCCGGACATAGCCGAGATCTTCCGGTTCCCACAGGGTGGTCGTCCCCAGGAAAGGATTCACATAATCGGTCAATTTCTGGGCGGATACCGGGATCGCGCCAATCAGGAGAACCGCCGCTGCGGCGGCTTTTGCCAGAGTGGAATGAATGGACATTTTGCTCGAGTTTAAGTAAGTATTCACACAAAATTAAGCGGAATCCCTCCGGCATTGATTCCTCCACCCGGCCAAAATTGTATCGGTTTATGACAAGGAGTCGTCTTTGAGACGATTCTTTTGTCGGAATTCTTTCGGCGTCATACCGAAACGGCGGCCGAACTCCTTGTAGAAATGCGCCCGGTTCGCGAATCCGCATTCATAAATGACCTCCTGGACCGTAAGATTGGATGTCAGCAGGATTTTGGCGGCGAGCTGCATCTTCCGCTCCTTGATGAATTCATTGGGCGGCGGCAGGTTCATGGTACTGAACCGGCGGTACAGGGCCCGCGTCGACAATTGGACCGCTTCCGCCAGGGAATCCACCGAGATATCCCCGTCCCGCAGGTGCACATCCAGGTAGGCATCGATCCGTTGAAGCAGCTCCTTGTCCTCCTTGCTGAGCAGCTGTCCCTCCGCATACTGGAACGCACTGGCTGAGGAGCCATAGTATTCCCGCGAACGTCCGGCACTCTTGAGAAGCTGTGCGATGACCGCCTTCATATAATTGATACTGAACGGCTTGTCAATGAAAGCATCCGCCCCGACCTCCAGCGCATGCACCCGGTCTTCTTCCGTGCTCCGCGCAGAAAGGATGATCAGCGGGATGTTCATCGTATGCTTGTTTTCCTTGATCTGGCGGGTAAGGGAGAACCCGTCCGTCCCGGGCATCATGATATCGGTAATCACGATGTCCGGCCGCTGGTCTTTCAGAATCCGCAAGGCTTCATCGGCATCCAACGCCGTCCGGACGTCATACTGCGTCAGCGAATCGCGGAGCAAATCCAGGATTTCCCGGTTGTCGTCAACGGCCAGCACCAAAGGAAGCCCTTTCCTGTCCACAACATAGTCCGACTTCGAATTCAGCTCGGAACGGATTGCCGCCATGTCGATCGGGGACACGGAAGGAACCTCCGTCTGCTCATCGCCGGTTCCGCCCTGCGGCACCTCCTGACGGGGCAGCCGGACAATGAATACGGCAAATTCCCCCACCCGGCTGTCGACCGTCACCGTCCCGTCGAGCAATTCCACCAGGCCCTTGCAAATCGAGAGGCCCAGCCCGTTGCGGGACGTGATGCTGCTGACCCGGTTTT
>CADBPH010000018.1 GCA_902796455.1 uncultured Bacteroidia bacterium | reverse complement strand
TCGGCGATGCGGAGCTGCCGTTTGCCGGCCTTGGCGACCGTTTCGCCGAGGGTGTCCTGGACGAGTTCCTTGTCAAAGAGGATGTGCACGCCGGTGAAAGAGGCGTCGTACGGGGTCAGGCAGCAGTAATACAGCGGAATCGTATGCATGCCTTCTTCGGGCATGTCCTGCTGGGTCAGGACCGTCGTGAGTTCGCGGGCGCGGTCGTTGCGGAAGTTGTAGAAGATGATGGCATCGCCTTCTTCAATCTTGGCGAGCGGGGCGCCGGCGGCGTCGGTCACGACGATCGGTTTGATGAATTCATCCGTGACATCGGCATCATACGAAGCCTGGATGCCTTCGGTGGCGGAAGTGAACGCAGCGCCTTTCCCTTCGACGAGGAGGTCGTAGGCTTCCTTGATGCGGTTCCAGCGTTTGTCGCGGTCCATGGCATAGAAACGGCCGCAGACAGTGGCGACTTTTCCGGTGGTCTCCGCCATTTTCTGCTCGAGCTCCGCGACGAATCCTTTTCCGCTGCGCGGGTCGGTATCGCGCCCGTCCATGAAAGCGTGGACGAATACCTTCTCGAGCCCTTCCTCATGGGCTACGCGCAGGAATTCATAGACATGGTCCAGGGAACTGTGGACACCGCCGTGGGAGGTGAGTCCCATCAGGTGGAGTTTCTTCCCGCTCTGCTTCACATAGGCGAAAACGTCATGTATCTCTTTGTTTTCGAGAAGTTTATGTTCGCGGCATGCGATGTTGATCTTGACGAGGTCCTGATAAACGACTCTTCCGGCTCCGAGATTCATGTGTCCGACTTCGGAGTTTCCCATCTGGCCGTCGGGCAGTCCGACGAATTCGCCGCTGGCCTGCAGGTGGCTCATGGGATATTTCGCCCGCAGGGAGTCGATGTAAGGGGTTCCCTGAGCCCAGATGGCATTGGAATAGTCATGACGGCCTTCACCCCAGCCGTCGAGAATCATAAGAAGAACTTTCCTATTCATATTATCTGAAGTTTATTTTGATTACATTTGCATGTGAATACGATTCAGCGTACAAAGATAATCATTTGGTAAGAGATTCTGATACCAAAAAGTGGCTATTATGAGTGGTAAAAGACGGAAAGGAACCGCGCGGGGAGCGTCGGTCGCAAAGAAAGGTCAATTGAAAGCGGCAGGCAAGGCCCGCAAGGAAAAAAAGAACTTGCCCGAATATGTCGGGACGGCGCGGATGAGCCGGGATGGATTCATCTTCGTGGATGTAGAAGGGCTCCAGGAGGATATTTTCGTCAAGGCCAGCAAGACACGCGGTGCCCTGAACGGGGACAAGGTCCGGGTTGCTTTGACCAAGTTCGCCAGCGGCGGCCGCCGGCAGGAGGGGGAAATCATCACGGTCCTGGACCGGTCCGCCAAGCCGTTCGTCGGCGTCCTGCATATCGTCGGCGTCCAGGCCTGGGTCCTGATGCAGAGCAAGGTGATGCCCTATGACATCTCCATCGACATGCTGGATCCCGACGGGCACCCGCTCTCGCGCAGGCGCACTTCCGAGACAACCGAGTGGCACGATTACAAGGGTGCGCTCCGGCAGCTGGGGAACGGGGAATATGCCGTGGCCGGCGTTTACGAAACGGTCGACGGGGAGCGCCGGGAATTGCGGGCCCATTCCGGAATGAAAGTCGCCGCCCGGGTGGACAGCTGGGAAAAATGGGAGATGAATCCCCATGGTTATCTCACCGATGTCCTGGGCGAAATGGGAGAGAATGATACGGAAATGCACGCCATCCTGGCCGAGTACGGGCTGCCCTACCGGTTCGAACCGGAGGTGGAAAATGCGGCGGACAGCATTCCGGAGGCCATTACGGCCGCGGACATGAAGGGGCGCCGGGATTTCCGGGACACCTTGACGTTCACCATCGACCCGGCCGATGCCAAGGATTTTGACGATGCGCTGTCATTCAAGAAGTTGGATAACGGGAATTTCGAAGTGGGCGTCCACATCGCGGATGTCTCTTATTATGTCAAGGAAGGATCGGTTGTAGACCGGGAGGCGCAGGCGCGCGGAACGTCGGTTTACCTGGTCGACCGGACGGTGCCCATGCTTCCGGAAAAACTCAGCAATAAATTGTGTTCGCTCCGTCCGAAGGAGGATAAACTGACCTTCTCGGCGGTATTCGAGATCACCCCGAAGGCGAAGGTCTTTAATCACTGGTTCGGAAGGACGGCCATCTGCTCCGACCATCGTTTCAATTATGAAGAGGCCCAGGAGATTCTCGAGGGGAAGGGGAACGGCGGTGCTTCCGCCGAGGTGTGCGAGGCGGTGAAAGAGCTGTGGGGGCTGGCCTCCCAGCTGCGCAAAAAACGCTTTGCCGAAGGTGCCATCAGTTTCGAACGGCCGGAGATGAAAGTGCTCGTGGATGAAAAGGGCCGCCCGGTGGACGTGTTCCAGAAGGAGTCCAAGGAGGCGAACTGGCTGATTGAGGAGTTCATGCTGCTGGCGAACCGGTCCGTGGCGGAATTCATTGCCACGGA
>CADBPH010000017.1 GCA_902796455.1 uncultured Bacteroidia bacterium | reverse complement strand
TATATCCGCCAGTGCATCACGTCCGGAAAGAGTTCGATCTGGATGGCGCAGCGCGAAGGCCGTACCAAAAACGGCATCGATACGACGGAGCAGGGCTTGTTGAAAATGCTGGACATGAGCGGAACGAAGGACTTCTCCTCGAACTTCGCCGAGCTGAACATCATCCCGCTGAGTATATCCTATGAGTTCGAGCCGTGTGACATCAAGAAAGCCCGGGAGCTGCTGATTTCCAAGACGCAGAAGTATGTGAAAGGGCCGACGGAGGACATGGAAAGCATCATGATCGGAATCCGTCAGCAAAAAGGCAACATCCACTTGAATATCGGCGTCCCGCTCAGTCGGGAAGAAATCGATGCCGCCTCTGCCTGCAATAAGAATGACCGGTATCAGGCCATCCGGCATGCGGTCGATCAGCGGGTCATCGAGGGATACCGTCTCTGGCAGACCAACTACATTGCGTACGATATGGTCCACCATTCCTATAAGTATGCGGACCGGTATGCTCCCGCTGACGTGGAAGCCTTCACTTCTTATGTGGAGAAGCAATTGGATTCAGTTGAGAAAGAACTGAACCGTAATGATTTGCGTGAAATCTTCCTGCGGATTTATGCCAACCCGGTTGCTTCCAAGGAGCAGCTGGCCAAAGAGCGCGGCCAGAAACTGATTTAATCTTTTTTCATGTGTACGTCCACCTGCGGGAACGGGAAGGCGATCCCGTTCCGGGGGAGTTCCGTATAAATCCGTTCATTGATGTCATACTGGACTTTCCAGTAATCCGCCACGTCGACCCAGCACCGGACGACAAACTCCACGGAACTGTCCTTGAACGCATTCAGGTTGACGGACGGGTCCGCGATTCCGCTGACTTGCGTCGTATGGAGGACGCGCGGGTCCGCATTCAGAATGGACAGCAACACTTCCCGCACCTTGGCAGCATCGGCCCCGTACGCGACACCCACATTCCACTGGACCCGGTGGTAGCGGTTGTGCGTGACATTGCTGATGGTTCCGTTGAACAGGCTTCCGTTCGGCAGGACCACGAGGGTGTTGTCGTATGTCCGGATTTTCGTGCTGACGATATTGACATCGGTAACATACCCTTCAAAGCCTTGCGCCTTGATAAAGTCGCCGGCCTTGAAGGGTTTGAATGTCAATATCATGAGTCCGCCTGCCAGGTTCTGCACCGTTCCGCTCAAGGCCATGCCGATGGCCATGCCGCCGGCCGCCAGCAGTGCGGCGATCGAGGTCGTGTTGATGCCGAGCGTGCTGATGGTGATGACAATCAGCAGGATTGTCAAGGCAATTGAAATCAGGCTGGTGACGAAAGAAACAATGGTTTTCTCCGTCTTCCTTTTCTCGAATACCCGGGTCATCATCCGCTTTACCCACTTGATGAGGAGCGCGCCGATAATATAGATGGCGATGGCGCAAAGGACCTTGAGGCCGAATTCCAGCAGGTCCCCGATCAGGTCCGAGAAAAACTTCTGGGGATTGGTGACCATTTCCTCGGCAGCATGGCGCAGGACAAATTTCGCCGAATCTGTCAATTCAGCAGGATTGACAGAAGGGGTATACGGGATTGTCTGCGCAAACAGCCGCCAGGGAAATGTAAACATAATCAAGTGCTTAGAAGAGTTTGTCGACAGCCGCGATGATTTCTTCTTCGGGCAGTTCGGGACTCAGGATCAGGTCGGATTCTTTCAGGGTGAAGCCATGCTTGGAGGCATTGAGGCGGCCGCCGCCGGTGATATTGAGCATGACATATTCCGATTTTCCCACCACTCCTTTTTCAACGGCTTCCGCCAGGCCGGCGACTGCGGTAGCGGCGGCCGGGAAAATGTCCACCCCTTCAAGGTTGAAGAACTGAAGCATCCAGTAAACGATTTCGTCATTCGTCGCCTTGAACATGTCGCCGCCCGATGCCTTGAGGACATCGTACAGGCCTCCGTGCAAGCTGTAGGGCGGTTTGCGGTTGGACAGGACCTTGGCCAGGATCACTTCGGCATTCCGCCGTCCTTGCTCGGGCGTCAGGGGCAGCAGGCTGCGGGAGTCGGCTTTCCAGGAATCATACATGATGGTGAACGGCACGTTCTGGCAGGCATAGATCCGCATTTTGTTCGGGCCGAAGCGGCCGTCTTCTTCCAGCCGGCAGGCATTTTCCCAAGCGGCAATGGCACCGGTTCCGCTGCCGACTGCCTGGAAATACGCATCGGGAATGCGTTTCATCACTTCGACAGCCGAGAGGACCGTCGTCCCCATCCCGTCCCGGCGGGCGACATTCTTGGCGCCTCCCTCGGCGAGGAAACGCGGATTCCGGCAAAGCTTTTCGCCCAGCATGATGGCATCATAATAGTCTGTTCCGCAAGGCGTTGCCAGCACTTTGACGCAGGGCTTGAGCGGTTTGAGGAACCACAAGTCTCCGATGTTGTCCTGCGGAATGCAGATAACCAGGGGAATGTTGTTGTCGGAGCAGACTTTGGCAAAAGCCCGGGCGGTATTGCCAGCCGATTGGACGACCAGTACTTGCTTATGCTTCTTGGGCAGACGGGCGCAGACGGAGAAGGCTTCCGTTTCCTTGAAGGTGCAGGTCTCCATTTTGGCGCCGATCTTGGGCCAGTATCCGGAGAATGTGATATACAGGTTTTCCATGCCCAGCAAGCCGGCGAGGCCCTTGCTTTTGTACGTGACCGGCGCATGGGATTTGCGCAGGGTACGGACGATGGGCAGCCAGGAGGCATAGCGGTACAGACCCTTCTGGGAGTCATCCGGGGTGAAAAGCCGGTTGTTGTACACGGCCCTGATCAGGGACGGTTCCGTTGCCTGCGGGTCGGACAGGGTCCAGCAGGAATCTTCGAACGTGCGGCCGGTGCCGACGTCTTTAAGCTGGTATTGCGTGGGTTTGAAGGCCATGGCAGTATAGGTTTAAGGTTTATAATTTCATGAAAAGCCAGACGAGGTAGGCCGCTTCGACCAGCAGCAACAGGGCGCCGTCGAATCGGTCGAGCACATTCTTTTTCCCCGTGAACACGGCGGTCAGCAGCATGACGGCACTCAGCACGAGGACGCCCATGTCGACCGGGTCGATGCTGGCGAACGAGAGGGGGGTGATGAGGGCGGAGCCGCCCAAAATCAAAAGTATGTTGAAAACGTTGGATCCCAGGATATTCCCGAGGGCCAACTGCCCTTTCTTCTTGATAGCGGCGACCACGCAGGTGGCCAGTTCCGGCATGGACGTCCCGCCGGCCAGGATGGTGATGGCGATGAACTTGTCGCTGATTCCCAGCTGGCGGGCGATATCGGTGGCATTGTCCACGAAGAGGCGCCCGCCGACAATCAGCCCCGCCAAACCGCCGGCAATCATGAGGATGGCCGGGAAGGTACGGATGACTTTTTCCTCTTTATCTTCCGTTTCTTCTGCCTTGCCGCTGCGGAAGGACAGGATCATGTATCCGACGAAGACCGCCAGAAGCAAGGCACCGTCCCCGCGTCCCAGTTTCATGGCGCCGCCAAGATAGAAGTTCTTGAGCACCAGTAAAAGCAGCAGCACGGTCACGGCGATGTTGAAGGGGATGTCTTTCCGCCGGTTGCCGGGCGTGATGGCCATCGGCATCAGGACGGCTGTCAGACCCAGGATCAGCAATGTGTTGAAGATATTGGACCCCATGACGTTGCCGACAGCGATGTCCGCATTCCCCTCCAGAGCGCCCAGGAAACTGACCACCATTTCAGGGGCGGACGTGCCCATCCCTACGATGGTCAGGCCGATAACGAATTCACTGATTCCGGCCTTGCGGGCGACTGCCGAGGCCCCGTCGACGAGGTAATCCGCCCCGAAAATGATCAGGGCCAGGCCGACAAGGAACAGTATGACAGAAATTAGCATCTATTTGCAAATTTAAGAAATCCTCTCCAGTTTACATACATTTTCCACGTGTTGCGTATGCGGGAACATGTCGACAGGCTGCACCGCCGTTATCCGGTACCGGCTGGAAAGGATGGCCAAGTCGCGGGCTTGCGAGGCCGGATTGCAACTGACATACACCATGCGGGGCGGGGCTGCCCGGAGGATGACCTCGGCGACATCGGGGTGGATACCGGCCCGGGGCGGATCCAGAATAATGACATCGGGCTGCCCATTCTGCCGGATAAAGTCCTCCGTCAGGATATCTTTCATGTCTCCCGCATAAAACGTGCAGTTGGCAATCCCGTTGGCGGCCGCATTGGCGCGGGCGTCCTCAATGGCCTCCGGGACATATTCGATGCCGATGACGCGCGCCGCCTGGCGGGAAACGAACTGGGCGATGGTCCCGGTCCCGGTGTACAGGTCATACACCGTTTCTGATCCGGAAAGCGCGGCAAAATCACGGGCGACACTGTAGAGCCGGTAAGCCTGCAGGCTGTTGGTCTGGTAGAAAGATTTCGGCCCGATCCGGAAGGTGAGTCCTTCCATTTCTTCGGTCAGGACGGGATCCCCGCGGAAGAGGATGCATTCCTGGTCGGAGATGGAATCGTTCATTTTCCGGTTGATGACATAATAGAGGGATTTGATCTGCGGGAAGGCCTCGCAAAGGGCTTCCAGCAGGGGAATCCGGGTCTCGGGCTCGTCATAGAAAAAGCAAAGGATCACCATGAAATCGCCCCGTTCATTGGAGCGGATGAATACATTCCGCAAGTATCCGGTATTGGCCCGGATGTCAAAGAAGGGGAGACCGTGTGAGACAGCATACGATTTCAGGAAAAGCCGAATCTGGTTGGAGGGCTCTTTCTGAAGGAAACACTGCTTGATATCCAGTACTTTATCAAAGAATTTCCCGACATGGAAACCCAGTCCGGCCAGGTCTTCGGGCGGGATGGCATCGGGGTCTTCTCCGCTGAGGACCCAGCGCCGGGAAGAGAAGGAATACTCCAGTTTATTCCGGTAGAACCGGGTCCGCTCCGAAGGCAGGATCGGTGAGATTTCGGGAATGTCCAGGTGTCCGATCCGGACCAGCTGGTCCCATACCTGCTGCTGTTTGGCTTGCAGCTGCATGTCATAAGGGAGTGGCTGCCAGCGACATCCGCCGCATACCCCGAAATGGGGACAGAATGCCTCCAGCCGCCGGGGAGACGGTGTGACGATTTCGGTAATGTATCCTTCGAGGAAACTCTTTTTTTTCTTGGTGACGCGGACGTTGACGATATCTCCCGGAACGGCGAATTCCACGAACAGGACTTGTCCTTCCGGCGTATGGGCGATGGCCTTTCCCTCCGCTGCGACCGATTCAATCTGTATGTTCTCCAGGGTCATGTCGACCCGCTTTCTCGACATAATTTTCTATCTTTATTTTACAAAGATAAAAAAGGTCGCCAAAAACGACAAGAAAAAAATACACCTGCCCATTATTTCAATGCCTGTCCCATTTCCAGATCAGCCTGGCCAGGACATACCGTGCCGATCCGCCGTAGACGGACAATCCGCGCCGCATGTCTCCGGACATGACGGCGATCCTGTTGACGGGAGACGCGGCCCGGAACAAAGTCCAGACAATGCCTGGCGGCGGATTCGCCACGGTCCGGATCGAACTGCCGCGCAATTGGGACAAATTGATGGAGCAATTGGGATACCAGCCGCTGGAAGGATTTTACCTGTAACGGCTTGCCCAGTATCCCCTGCCTGTTTTGTTACACAATTTATATTATGTTAACATCGGTATGCGCTACCGAGCGACGGGCCTGAAAATATAACCCCATGGCTCCAGCTCGTATTTAATCCCGTTCGACAAATTGACTGTCAGCTTTTTATCGGAGAAATTGCCGACGAAGATGACATCTTCGGAAACGCCGTCATGGCGCAGGAAGGAAACGATTTCTTTCGGGCGGTCGTTGTCCAGCCATTGCGTCTGACCGTTCGTCAGCGAACTGTACTGGCGGCGCATTTGCATCCACTCCCGGATGTTCCGGGTCCGCTCAACCGCCTTGGGCAACTTGCTGTATGCCTCCCATTGGATCCAGGCATTCTTGTTTCCGAACATGGAGATCGTCTTGTCATAGCAGATTTCCTCGCCGTTTACCAGGAACGGGACGCCGTCGATGGCAAACGTAAATGCCTTTGACAGAGTGACCCGTGCGTATCCGCGGGTTTGTTCATGGCGGTACGGGAAGCAATCGGTCGAAATATCGTGATTCTCCGTAAAATTCCACGACAGCGTTCCAATCGGGCGCTGTCCGGTGTATTCTTCGTGGGCCTTGCGGATGGTCGATGCGTCGCATCCCTCCATGTCTGTCAGGCTCTTTTTCAGCAAATTGGACATGGCGCTCCTGCAGACCGGCCACCCATAGTTCGCATCAAAGGCATATAAGGTATTCTCCGCCTTCGTCCCCTCTGCCGCCAATACAATTCCGGGACGGAATGCATCCAGCTGGGCCCGGGCCTCTTCCCAGAAATCCAATGGAATCCGGTCCGCTACGTCGAGTCGGAAGCCGTCTGCATTGAAATCGGCAATGTAATACTTCATGACGGTTTTGAAATAGGCCCGGGTGTCTTGCCGGGAAAAATCGAAGACGGGGAATCTCCACCTTCCGTATCTGACACTGCCATCTTCCTCATGCTCAAAGTATTCCGGATGTTGACGGAGGACTTGCGCGCCCGGTCCGCAATGGAAAAAGACCAGGTCCAGCAAGACCTTCATCCCGAGTTCGTGGGCATGGTCGATATAGTCCTTCAGGTCCTGATCCGTCCCGTATTCCGGATCGACATGGAAATAATCTGCCGCCCGGTAAGGATTCCGCGGGTCATTGTAACCGGACCGGATTTGGCGCGGACTCCAGTGAGCCTGGTCCATATCCGTATCGGCGACATTGACAGGCATCAGGTACAACGTGGTGACACCGAGGTCGCGGAGGCGTTCCAAATGCGCTTCTGCTCCTTTCAGCGTCCCTGCTTCACTCATGGAACGGGGCATGACTTGATAGGTCAGTCCCCTGCGGAACCAGTCCGGACTCTGGCGGGCCTGCCGGTCATGCAGGGATTGGCCGCCTCCGGGCTGGGCAGTGAGCGTCAGGCAGCAAATTGCAAGGGAAAGATACGAAAATAACTGTTTCATAGCGTTGTGTATAAATGGGTCTGTGGCTCGTACCAAATATATGCATTAATCGGCGTTATTCCATATTAATTTTGTATTTTTGTTTCGGAATCGTTCAACAAGAGCCTTTCCTGTCCCTCCGCAGCGATATCCATTAAAACCGATCAATACAATGAAAAAGCAACTGATTCTCTCGACAGCGCTCCTCCTTCTGGCCGGAGCCGCTCTCGCCCAGGAAACCAAGGAATACCCGAAACCTGAGCCGATGAAACCGAAGATGACAGAGTTCTGGACCCCGCAGCCGGCGATTGTGACTCCCGGCGACCAGGCGACTTGCAGCGCACCGTCCGATGCGATTGTCTTATTCGACGGCAAGGATCTGTCCGCGTGGGAAAAACAGGATCATTCCCCTGCCGGCTGGGATGTCCATGACGGTGTCATGACGGTCAATAAAAAAGCCGGAAACATCCAGACCAAGGAATCTTTCGGCAGTTTCCAGCTCCACATCGAATGGTGCGTCCCGCCGATGGGCGAAGAATTCAAGAGCCAGTCTCGCGGCAACAGCGGCGTTTATCTCCAGAACATGTACGAAATCCAGGTACTGGACAATTTCAAGAATGAAACTTACGTCAACGGCCAGGCCGGATCCATCTACAAGCAAACTCCCCCGCTGGTGAACGCCATGCGCGCCCCGGGCGAATGGAATGTGTACGACATCATCTACACGGCCCCTGTTTTCAAGGAAGATGGCAGTTATCTGTATCGTCCCCGCGTGACCGTGATCCACAACGGCGTTGTCGTCCAGAACAATACGGAAATCCTGGGAACGACGGAGTATATCGGCGTCCCGAAGGTCAAGGTCCATGGAGACGGCCCGATCTTGTTGCAGAGCCACGGTGACCCGAGCCCGGCAATCAGTTTCCGCAATATCTGGATCCGGAGGATGTAATCCGGCTTTCTGAAAAGCAAAAAATTGAGTGGGCGACTGATTGGTCGCCCACTCGTTGTAAGAAGTTGTTATTCAGCCAATTTGTCAGCAAGCCCCGCCATGTCGCATTTTTCCGGAGAATACCCCTGCGGGAACGACAGGCCCTCGCTGACCAGGGTGAATTTGCAGGCCTCAGCCATTTCGTTCAGCAGCTTGACGCTGGCTCCCATCCACGTATAAGACCCGAAAGCAGCGAACCGCCGGTTCTTGACCAGTCGTGCCCCTACCCCGTGCATGAAATCCCGGACCGGCGGGAAAATGTCGTTGTTATAGGTCGGTGCGCCGACGACGAGGGTGTCGTACCGGAACAGGTCCCGGTAGGCAAAAGAGACATGCTCCTGCGTCAGGTTGTGCATCACATGGGGAATCCCCCGCTTTTCCAGTTCTGCAGCAAGTGTTTCCGCAGCCTGCGCCGTATTGCCATACATGGAACCATATACGATGCAAACGCCGGGAATTCCCTCGTAGCGGCTGAGCTTGTCATACAGCGCGACAACCTGTCCCATCTCTTCCCCGCTCCAGACCGGACCGTGGGTCGGGCAGATGCGCTCCAGGGTCAGTCCTGCAAGCTTTTTCAAGGCGGCCTGAACCGTCTGGCCGTATTTGCCGACGATGTTGGAATAATAGCGGACCATCTCGTCTTCAAAGTCCGCAAAACGCTCATTTACAGCATTTCCGACTGCCTTGAAACAGCCGAAAGCATCTCCGGAGAATAAGGTTTTCTCCTCTTGCAGGAAGGTCATCATGGTTTCGGGCCAGTGGACCATCGGCGTCATGAAAAACTGCAGCGTCGCACCGCCCAGGTCCAGGGTCTCCCCTTCCCGGACGACCCGGATGCCGTCCGTGATTCCCTGATAGCCGGCAATCATCGGAACCGCCTTTGCAGAGGTCAGGATTTCGATGGCGGGATACGCCTGCCGGATCCGTGCCATCAGGGCAGAATGGTCCGGTTCCATGTGGTTGACAACCAGGTAGTCGATGTGCCGCTCACCGATCTCCATCCGGATATTGTCCAGGAATTCGTCCCCGAAGCCCGCAGCCGCCGTATCGATGAGGGCCACCTTGTCCCCTATTACCAGATAGGAATTGTAGCTGACGCCCCAGGGCAGCGGCCATTGGTTTTCGAAAAGTTCCTTGGCGCAATCGTTGACGCCTACATACCTGATTCTTTCAGAAATCTTCATATTGCTTTTTTTATTCTTTAGTTCAATTCGTCCTCAGCGAAAACCATCCTCCGCGAGAACGAGCCTGTTATTTCTTTTTCGACGGGGCGAAATGAAAGGCAATGGTAAACTTGCCTCCCACAACGCCGAATTGGTTCCGCCGGATATCCGATTCCGGCACACGGGCCGCTCCGTCATACAAGGGCGGTCTGGTCCACGCGGCGCGCAAACCTGCTTTCAAATCCATTGAAAGGAAAGAGGTTAGCGGAATCCGGTATGCGGCGCCGAGATTCCCCAGGTACGAAACGGGGCCCCGGAAATGCTCGTTCAAGCCGGCTCCGCCGGACAGGCACAGTGCCCATCCGGAATCGTTTCCCGTAAAGGAATAAGTCGTTTCGAGCAAGAAAGGAACAATCCGGATATCCTTCGAAATGCCGGCATATCCGGTTTTCAGCATCGTTGTCCAATGATCGGAAAAGTCCCAGCCGATTCCGCTCAGGAGCTCGCCGTTGAGCGCGAGTCCCCATTTGTTTTCGGAACGCTGAATCAGATAGCCGTCCTCCGTCAGGAAAGAGTACTTTCCCGAGGAAAAGACCGCAGGAGAGGCTCCCCATTCCAGGCCGAAGCGCCAGTTCCCGCCGCGGGCATCCCGCGGGGAAAACAAGGCAATCAGTGCCAGGATGATGGCAGTCCAAAGGCGGCGTTCCATTAGAAGCGATAGTTTATGTTAATGCGTGGATATACTAAGTTTATCAAGCCGTTACGATACAGTATCAAGGTCTGGTTGACCTTCCCGGTGAAAACCGCGTGCGCCGCCAGGCTGCCGGAAAAACCGAAGCGGATTTCAACCGGCAGCTGGAATCGCATCCGGACACCGATCGTTCCGGATATTCCCGCCAGCAGGCCCATCGGTGAATTGTAATCCATCACGTAACCGGTGACACCGCCCATTCCGGCATATAAAGCCATTTGCATTTCAGGAACTTGCAGTTCCCGCAAAATGTAATTGCGGTAATATTCCGCCCGGATGCCGGGCCGGCGCACCTGCCCGGGAACGACGCCGGTCAGATCGGCCGCCAATACGATTTCCGAAAAGAGGTCTTCCCTGTCATCAAAGGTGAAGGCGATCCCGCATTGGTTCAGAGAAAACAGCCCTCCGGCAGAATAGCGCCCTGTCCCCTTCTGCTGACCTTCGCAGAGGGAGTGGTGCAACAGCATGAGAATCAGCAGGAAGAATATTTTCCACCTCCGGGGCATCGTGGGCTCGCTTGTTTGAATTACAAATTTAGCAAAAAAAGAGATTCCCCCGCCCGGCAGCGGCGTACAATAAAAAGAGAATAATGACTATATTTGCGAAACTAAGACCTATACACATACTTACTTATGTCTATCCAAATTCAGCAAGTCACGGACAAATCCATGATGAGGAAGTTCGTGAACTTTCAGAACCAGCTCTACAAAGGAGTTCCCTGGTTTGTCCCGAAACTGTTTACAGACGAGATGGCGACACTGGATCCCGACCGGAACCCGGCTTTCCAGTTTTGTGAGGCAGCCTGTTATCTGGCTTACAAAGACGGAAAGATTGCCGGCCGCGTCGCGGCCATCGTCAACCGGCGGGCCAATGAAAAGTGGGGACACCAGGAAGTACGCTACGGCTGGTTTGACTTCATCGATGATCCGGAAGTCTCGAAAGCGCTGATAGACAAGGTGGTAGAGTTCGGAAAGCAGCGTGGGATGACCCACATTGCCGGGCCGCTCGGCTTTACGGATTTCGATGCGGAAGGCATGCTGGTGGAAGGGTTCGACCAGCTTTGCACGATGGCGCTCCTGTACAATTATCCTTACTATTCCCAGCACATGGAGGCCATGGGATTCAGCAAGGAAGTGGACTGGCTGGAGTATAAGATTTTCATCCCGAAGCAGGTTCCGGAGAAAGTGACCCGGGTCGCCCAGCTCGTCAAGGAACGCTATGGTGTCCGCCTGCGGAAACCGACGCGGAAAGAGGTGCTCAAAGAAGGGATCGGCCACAAAATCTTCGACCTGATCAACGAGACCTATGGCGAATTGTATAATTTCACCATCCTGCCGGATAACATGGTCGACAAATACATCGATACGTACCTGGGATTGCTGGACCTCAAATTCGTCAACATCGTGGAAGACAGCGACGGCAACATCATCGGTGTCGGCATCACCATGCCCTCGATCACCCGTGCGCTGCAGAAGGGCGGCGGGAAACTGTTCCCGTTCGGGTGGTATCATCTCCTGAAATCCATGTTCTTCAAATACGAGGAATCCGTCGAATTGCTGCTGATCGGAGTGAAGGCCGAATGGCGTTCGCGCGGGGTGCTCGCCGTCATTTTCGAAGACCTGATCAATCTCTATATAAAGAACGGATTCAAGTATGGAGAGAGCAACGCTGAATTGGAATCCAATGTAAAAATGCAAGGTACGTGGGATATCTACGAGACCGAGCAGACCAAGCGTCGGCGCGTGTACGGGAAGGACATTTAGATGCGGTATTTCGGCGGATTTTAGCTGATTTTGGGGCTTAACAAAAATGTTAAGTAATTTAACAATCTTGTTTCTTTAATTGATTTTTAATTAATTATGAAAAATGCGGCCGATAGCGACGTTCAGCGGATGAATCGCATGCTTCCTCCCCTTCCCGAGCGGATGCGCCCGACGGATTTGGAGGATTATGTCGGCCAACGGCACCTTGTAGGCCCGGGAGCGGTTCTGAGGAACATGATTGAAAAAGGAACGCTGACGTCCTTTATTTTGTGGGGGCCTCCGGGGGTCGGAAAAACCACTTTGGCACGCATTGTCGCCTCTTCCCTGGACCGGGAATTCTATACCTTGTCCGCAGTCAGCGCTGGGGTCAAGGAAGTCCGCGAGATCATCGACAAGGCGCGCGCTGACCGCTCCTCCGTCTTCGGACAGGGGAAAGGATCCCCCATTTTGTTTATCGATGAAATCCACCGGTTCAGCAAATCCCAGCAGGACGCCTTGCTGGGGGCCGTTGAAGACGGGACCGTCGTCCTGGTCGGAGCCACAACGGAGAATCCCTCGTTCGAGGTAATCAATCCCCTGGTCTCCCGCTGCCAGGTTTATGTCCTGAAATCGCTGGAAGCCGCTGACCTGCAGGAATTGCTTGACCGTGCGCTCCAGAAAGATGTCCTTCTTTCCGGCATGGATATCCAAGTCCGCGAGACCGAGGCCTTGTTCCGTTACAGCGGCGGGGATGCGCGCAAACTGCTCGGGATCTTGGAAATCGTGGTGGATTCAGCCCGCTCAGATGGCAAGATAGTTATTGATAATAAACTTGTTACATCTTGCCTGCAAGAGAATGTCGCCCGTTATGACAAGGGCGGTGAAATGCATTATGATGTCATTTCCGCATTTATCAAGAGTGTCCGCGGTTCCGATCCCAATGCGGCGGTCTACTATCTGGCGCGCATGCTGGACGGAGGCGAGGATCCGCTTTTCATCGCACGCCGGCTTTGTATCCTGGCGGCGGAAGACATCGGCCTGGCGAATCCCAATGCCCTTTTGCTGGCCAATGCCTGTTTCCAGACGGTCCAGAACATCGGAATGCCCGAGGGAAGGATCCCGTTGGCGGAGGCCACGGTTTACCTGGCCTCTTCGCCCAAGAGCAATTCCGCCTATATGGCGATCGCTTCGGCCCTGGAGAAGGCAGCCCTGACACGGACGGCTCCGGTTCCGCTGTATCTTCGGAATGCGCCGACCAAACTGTTGGAAGAGCTCGGATACGCGGACGGGTACAAGTATGCCCACGATTATCCCGGACATTTCGTCGATTTGGAATTCATGCCGGAGGAATTGGCGGGAACATGCTTTTACCATCCGGCCGAAAACCGCCACGAATCTGTTCTTAAGTCTTATTTGGAATCCTGCTGGCCAAAGTATTACGGTCAGCCATCTGAAGGATCGGATAAGGATTGATTTCCGGCTCTTCTCAGAAGGGATATCCGACGCCGAAATGAATGGCGGAATTGCCGGATTGCAGCCATTGAAGCGGGCTGACCCACCGCATTCCTGCATCGCGGGAGGGATCATGCAGAATCATTCCTGCGTCGAGCCGGATCAGGATGAAGCCCAGGTCCAGACGGACACCGAATCCCGTATCGAGGGCAATGCTTTTATAAAAATCAGTAAACTTGCCCAGGACGCCTTCGCTCGAACGGGTATCGTGGATCGTCCACACGTTCCCGGCATCCACGAAGACGGCTCCCCCTACTTTCCAGAACATCGGGAAGCGCATTTCTGCATTGGCTTCCAGTTTCATGTCACCGGTCTGGTTCGGGATGACAAACGTCGTATTGGGCTTCGCGAATCCCGGACCCACGCTGCGGGCCTGCCAGCCGCGCATGCTGCTGGCGCCGCCGGCATAGAACTGCTGCTCGAAAGGAAGGGCGGACGAGTTCCCGTAGGCATACCCTGCGCCGGCCAGCAGCCGCGTGGCCAGGGTTGTCCGTTCGGACGCGCCCAGCGCCCAGGTCTTGCCGAAGGAGGCTTCTGCGCGGACGTATTGGGAGAAAGGTGTTCCCCAGATCCTGCCGCTGCCGCTGGCGTCCTTGGGCATCAGGGAGCGGAATGCGCTCAGGACATTTCCGGCCACGTCCAGCTGGAATCGTGCGTAGTGGTAGCTGCCATGCGGGACGACGCTGGCGTCCGTGGTGTAAAACAAAGTTCCGCCGGTTCCGAGATCGAAATGATTCCGGTACGCATTCATCATGAATGGATTGTTGGAAAGCGACGTATAGAAACCGGGATCGATGTTCCCCAGGCGGACGATGTTCAGCTTGACGGGATAAAACTGGTAATACAATTGCTTGTGCACCCCGCTATACCCGTAGGACGTTGACAGGATATTCCGTTGATATTCCGGACGATTCTGATAGTTATATGAAGCTTTGATTTCGGTCCGGGGAATCGCCCCTTCGAAATGGCTGTAGGGGATGAAGAGGAAGCGCGGGAGGCTGATTCCGGCGGAGAAACCGAATTCCGTGGAGCGGACCTTGTCCTGCAGCTTGAATTGGAAATTCCCCATGAAGCTGAGGTTAAGCCACTCTCCCCCATGGAAAATATTTTTGTGGAAATAAGACAATTCCGGCGAAATTCCGAGCAGGCCGCTGGAATTGGTCGATGTCTCCAGATTGGCCTTGAAACCCTGCAATTTGGATGGACTTAGGTTGATCTCGCAGTCGACCGTCGACGTGTCGCTCTGGCTGAGTTCCACATTGACGCTGCTGAAAACCCGCATGGAGGACAGCCGCGTATAGGTATTGTTGACCACATCTTCACTGTACGGGTCCCCGGGGTGGATGGTATTCAGCTCTCGCAGGATGTTTTCCCGGATGCGGAGACTGGCCGGATGGAAGAGGTTCACCTGGCCGAAAGAAAACTTCCGCAGGGGCTCCGCCTCTTTGTCCGGCGAATTCCGGGTATACTCGTGAATGGTCAGTTGCAGGGAGGCTTCTCCCGGGACGGAAAGGGTGTCGGCTTCATAAAAATAATGATATTTCGAGAAGCCATAGTAACCCATGCGGCGCATGACGGCGCTGGAGCGGACCGTTTCCTCTTCCAGGGCGGATTCGGAAAGGAAGTCGCCCCGCTTGACCGTCACGGCAGAAGTGTCGCTGAGGAAATCCGCCGCGAAGGGACCGTATTCCGGAAGGACGTATTCGATATCGTTGATTTTGAACTGTTTCCCTAACTTCACAAGGTAATTTACGCGTACCTTTTTCCCTTTTACGTCGATATCGGCATCCACCTTCGAGTGGTAATAGCCGAGATAATCCAGGTGCTTGGCGATATTTTCCTCCGAAATCTCCACCAGGGAGGGATCATAGATGACCGGAGCGACGCCGATTTTCCGCACGAAACGGTCCCATCCGGTATCTTTGCCTGGGGTTGACCAGTTGTAAATGTTCAGGAAGGGATTCCATCCCAGCAGGAAGTAACTGTTGGGTTTCTGCTTGATATAGGGCTCCAGGGCGGCGGTATTGAAATGCCGTTTCCCTTCGACGCTCACCTTGTTCTCCGCCAGGCGGAAGGCGCCGTCCGGAAGGACACGGGTGGTGCTGCATGCCGTGAGCAGCAGGGTCGCCAGGAGGGCAAGGATATGATGGGAAATCGGCTTCATGTACGCGTAACCTCCGCCATCCGGGAAGTTTCCGTACAAATTTATCGGTTTATGGACATAAACTCAAATTTTTCTTCAATTTTCGTTATCTTTGTCTCCGTTTAAAAAATCCTGCAAGGCAGGTGGGTTTTATGTATTACGATTCTTATTTATAGCTTGACTAGCAAATGAAGAACAAGTATGTCGACCTTGTCGGTCAGACTTTCGATTTCCCCCAGGATGAGTTCCGGGTCGAAGATGGCGCGCTCCGTGTGAATGACATCAACATGATGGAAATCATCAAAGAGTATGGAACTCCCCTGAAAATCACTTATCTCCCCAAAATTTCCTCCCAGATCCAGCGTGCGAAGCGGATGTTCCGCAATGCCATGTCCAAGGTCAGTTACGACGGCGAATACCATTATTGCTATTGCACCAAGAGTTCGCAATTCGAGTTCGTGCTGGAAGAGGCCCTGAAAAACAATATCCATATCGAAACCTCCTCGGCATACGACTTGAACCTGATCGAGGCGCTGCGGCAGAAAGGATTGGTAGACAAGGATCTGATCATCATTTGCAACGGCTTTAAACGAAAACAGTATGTAGAGAATATCGGCTTGTTCAACCGCGAAGGCTGGTCGAATATCATCGATATCCTCGATAATAAGAACGAATTGGAAGACCTGGACGAGATCATCCCGGACGATGTCGCCCAGCCGGTGAAAGTCGGCATCCGCATCGCTGCGGAAGAGGAGCCTTCCTTTGACTTCTATACCTCCCGCCTGGGCATCCGGTACAGCGATATCATCCCCTTCTACAAAAACGGAATCAGCAAGAATCCGAAATTTGCGCTGAAGATGCTCCATTTCTTCATCAATACCGGAATCCGGGATACCTCCTACTACTGGAATGAATTGTCCCGGTGCCTGAACCTGTATTGCGACCTGAAGCAGATCTGCCCGGAACTGGATTCCCTGAATATCGGCGGCGGATTGCCGATCAAGACTTCCCTCGCCTGGGATTTCGATTACAAATACATGATCGAAGAGATCGTGAACCAGATCAAGACGGTGTGCGATGCGCACGGTGTCCCGGTTCCGGACATTTATACGGAATTCGGGAACTTCACGGTCGGCGAATCCGGTGCGACAATCTTTAAGGTGCTGGATGTCAAGCAGCAGAATGACCGGGAGTGCTGGTACATGATCGACAATTCCTTCATGACGACCATGCCGGACACCTGGGGGTTGAACCAGCGTTTCATTCTCCTGCCCATCAACAAATGGAATGAAGAATACCACCGGGTTTTCCTCGGCGGACTGACCTGCGACAGCAAGGATTTCTACAATTCGGAAGCCCATGCGAATGCCATCTTCCTTCCGATTGTGAAGAACCGGCGCGACCCCCTGTATATCGGCTTCTTCCATACCGGCGCCTATCAAGAGGCCATCTCCGGCTATGGCGGAATCAAGCACTGCCTGCAACCCGCACCCAAGCATATTCTGATCAGCAAGGACCGGGAGGGCAACCTGCATACTTCGCTCTTCTCTCCGGAACAGAGCTACGATTCCATGCTGCAGATTCTGGGTTATTGACAATAGCAATATGGCGACCCTTTCCCACGCAGAAATCAAGATGATCAAGTCGCTGTCTTCCAAGAAGTTCAGGGACGAGTTCGGCTTGTTTGCCGTTGAAGGGGAAAAGATGGTCGCCGAAGCGTTGCGCTCGTCTTTCCGTGTGGAACGCGTCATTTCCCGCGACGAGGTCGGGGAAACCGTCATGGCACGGATTTCCTCGCTGGCGACTCCCCCGCCCGTCCTTGCCCTTCTCCACCGCCCGGATGACCTGTTCGCCGAACGCATTCCCCGGCCGGAAAAGGGACTGTATCTTGCCCTGGATTCCATCCGGGACCCGGGCAACCTGGGTACCATCCTGCGCATTGCCGACTGGTTCGGCCTGCGCGGCGTTTTTGCCTCGCCCGACACGGTAGACGTGTTCAATCCGAAAGTGGTCCAATCCACGATGGGAGCCATTTTCCGTGTGCCTTTCCATTATACGGACATTCCCGCATGCTGCCGGGCTTTCCGCGAGGCAGGCGGCGTCGCATACGGGACCTTCCTGGATGGGAAGAATCTCTATGGGATGCCCCTTGCCTGCGGCCAGGATAGTCCGGTCCTGCTGATAACCGGAAACGAGTCGGAGGGAATCAGTCCTGCCGTCGCCGCGGAAGTGACGGAACGCCTGACGATTCCCCCTTTCCCTGCCGGCGGCAGCGGCAGCGAATCCCTGAATGCCGCGGTGGCGACGGCCGTGGCGGTTGCGGAATTCCGCCGTCGCCTTCTGTCAGATCCCCTTTAACGGACTTGCAATATGATTTCCCGACTTGACGACTATTCTCAATCCGTTGCTTCCCTGCTGCAGTTCCGGATTACCCGGATCTTGATGATATGCAGCAATTATGACGCGTTCATCATGGAAGAGGACGGTCAGATTGAAACCCGTGTCAGACAAGAATATACAGAGCTGAATCTGGCCGATCCGCCTACTTTCGTCTGGGCGAATTCCGCCGATTCCGCCCGGGAAATCCTTGCCCGCGATCCGGAAATCGACCTCATTATCTGCATGTTCAATGAATCGGATAAAGGGATTTTCCCGCTCGCGGCTTCGCTCAAGGAAGCGGGGAATTCCACGCCGTTCGTCCTCCTGATGCATTACTCACGGGAAATCCGCCGGAAAGTGACCTCTGAGCAGGCGCAAGGCGTCGATTTCGTTTTCAGCTGGCATGGGAACGCCGACCTGATCCTGGCGATCATCAAGCTCTTCGAGGACCGGCGCAATGCGGACAACGATATCCTCAGTGTCGGCGTGCAGGCCATCCTGCTGGTGGAAGATTCCATCCGGTTCTATTCGACCTATCTTCCGGAGCTGTACAAACTGGTCCTGACCCAGAGCAACGAATTCCTCAAGGAGACCCTTAACGAGGACCAGCGGCGGAACCGCAAGCGTTCCCGTCCCAAAGTCTTGCTGGCCACATGCTATGATGAAGCGGTGTCTACGTATGAGAAATACAGGAATAACTTCCTGGGGATCATCTCCGATGTCGGCATGGTCATCCACAAGGGAGATTCGCCGAAAACGGAGAAACTCGATGCCGGTATCGACCTGGTGAACCGGATCCGGCAGGACGATCCGCACATGCCGATCCTCATGCAGTCGTCCCAAGGGAATGTCGCTGAAATCGCGGCCCGTCTCGGCGTCGGTTTCATGAAAAAGTATTCCCGCACGCTGTTCATGCAACTGTCCGAATACATCAAGGAAGAATTCGGTTTCGGCGAATTCGTGTTCCGTGACCGGAAAGGGAATGAATACGGACGGGCAGCCTCCCTGCAGGAACTCGGACAGATTATCAAGAGCATTCCGGATGATGTCCTGATCAGCAACACCTCCCGGAATATGTTCTCGAAATGGTTCTATGCCCGCGGGTTGTTCTATCTGGCCGAGCGGTTCCGCAGTGCGCACCACAATGTCGCCTCCGAGGCCCGGGAATTCCTCCTGAGCGAGATCTCCGGATACCGGAAGGCGATCGGGCGCGGGGTCATCGCCCTTTTTGATGAGCGGACCTATGACAAAGTCCTCTCTTTCGCGCGGATCGGAGACGGGTCGCTGGGCGGGAAGGCCCGCGGAATCGCATTCCTGAACAAGTTGATTGAGAAGCATTCCCTGGGAACCGCCTATGAGGGGATGACCATCTCCATCCCCCGTTCGGTCATCATCACGACGGATTTTTTTGATGAATTCATCCTCGAGAACGGGCTTCAGTATGTAATCGATTCAGAACTCTCCGACGACGAGATCCTTTCCGAATTCGTCGCTTCGCGACTGCCTGAATCCCTGGTCTCTCAGCTCCGTTCCTATATCGCCACCGTGCGCCAGCCCCTGGCCATCCGTTCTTCTTCCAAATTGGAAGATAGTAACTATCAGCCGTTTGCGGGAGTCTATTCCACGTACATGATTCCGGTCACGGAGAACAAGGACCAGATGCTCCGCATGCTGGACAAAGCGATTAAAAGTGTCTACGCTTCCGCATATTACAACGGAAGCCGGGCGTACATCCATTCGACCGGCAACCTCCAGAGCGAGGAGAAAATGGCCATCGTCATCCAGGACATCTGCGGCAGTGCACATGACGGTCTTTTCTATCCGACACTTTCCGGTGTGGCCAGGAGCATCAATTTCTATCCCATCGGGAATGAAAAAGCCTCCGACGGGATTGTCAACATGGTCTTCGGCCTGGGGAAAGCGGTTGTGGAAGGCGGGCAGACCCTGCGTTTCAGCCCGAAATACCCCAAGAAAATCCTGCAGCTTTCCCAGCCCGATCTGGCGCTCCGGGATACGCAGAAAATGATGTATGCGCTGGATATGCGGCCGGGAGCTTTCAAGATTTCGCGGAACGAGGGGGTGAATTTTTCCTATATCCCGGTGTCCGAGGTAATCGGCTCCTATCCGGATGCCGACATGGTGTTCTCTACCTTCGATCCATCCGACGGGCGGATGATCCCGGGCGCACGGATCCGGGGGCCGCGCGTGGTCTCTTATGACGCCATCTTGAAATACGGGCAGTTCCCGCTTGCCAATGCCCTCCGGGACATCATGGATATTTGCCGGCAGGAACTGTTGTGCGAAGTCGAAATGGAATTCGCGGCCGACCTGCATGGCGGCCACCTATCACTCAAACTCCTGCAGGTCAGGCCGATCAGTCGCTACATGGACTTGTCGGACACTTCCCTGCAGCGGGTTGAAGAAGGGCTCACACAGCAACTCGTCACCTCCGACAAAGCCCTGGGGTGCGGCTATATCCGGGGAATGAAGCACATCGTCTATGTGCCGGCCGACCGGTTCGACAACATGCATACCGGCGAGATCGCCGCGGAAATCGCGGCCATCAACCAGCAGTTCCGGGACCGGGAGGAAGGTTACCTGCTGATCGGACCCGGCCGCTGGGGTTCCGCGGACCGGAATCTGGGCATTCCCGTGGTATGGAGTGATATTTCCGAAGCCCGCATGATTGTCGAATACGGAATCCAGGGGTTCCAGGTCGAACCCAGCCAGGGCACCCATTTCTTCCAGAATATCACTTCCTTGGGCGTGGGATATCTTTCCGTGAACCTGGTCACGGAGGACGGAACCATCCAGACGGAGGCGCTGGACGCGATGACCTGTGTACACGAAGGTACCTATGCACGTGTGCTGCAGGCGGACGATGAATTGGTTGCCTTCATCGACCGCAATTCCAACCGGGCCGTGGTCGGACTCTGACAGGTGCGGGGCTACTGCGCTTCCAGCAGGAATACAGCGCTGGTGAATGTCTTGAACAGCACGGGGTTGAAGCCTCCGTTCATCAAGTATTCTCCATGGAAGGATTTGCCGTTGCCGTCATAGCAGGATTTCTCTACATTCAGCTCCGTGACTTGATAGCGGCGGGCGGGATCCAGGCCTTGCAGGCGGATCCGCTTGCCGCCGACGGAACGGTTGAGATAGTTCGTACAGTACGTGAATACCACCGCACGGGATTTGTCCGGCGCCACATACATCAGGGCATAATAATTCCCGTCATACGGCGAAAGCAGCCGGTACAGGTCCCCAAAGAAAACCAGGTCGCGGTACCCCTTATAAGACTGGATGCACCGGTCGGCAAAGGCCCGCTCTTCCTGTGTCAGATTCTTGGGCTGCAGTTCCATCCCGAGCCGCCCGCTGCAGGCGATGTCAAAGCGGAATTTCAGCGGCGTGATATTGCCGGTCTGGTGGTTCGGCACGGCAGACACATGCGATCCGATCGTCCCGGCGGGATAGAAGAGACTGGTCCCGTACTGGATGTTGACCCGTTCCATGGCATCCGTATCGTCGCTCGCCCAATATTCATTGAAATACTTCAGGGATCCGTAATCGACGCGGCTGCCTCCGGATGAGCAGCACTGAATGATCGTGTCAGGGTATTTCTCCCGGATCCGGCGCATGATTTTGTACAGTCCCTGGATGTAATCCACATAGAAACGGCTCTGTTCAGTACCAAGGTAATCGGAGCCGACACTCATGACCGGCCGGTTGCAGTCCCACTTGATATAATCGATCTTGGAAGACAGTTTCATCGTGTTGTCGAAGACACCGTAAACGAAGTCCTGCACGGCGGGATTGGTCAGGTCCAGGATCCATTGGTTCCGCTGCTGGGGAATTTCCCTGCCCGCGCTGCGGACAATCCAGTCGGGATGTTCCTCGGCAAGCCGGCTCTTGGGATTGGCCATCTCGGGCTCAATCCAGATACCGAATTTGAGCCCCTTGTCATGCGCATAAGAAGCCAGATAATCAATCCCTTCCGGAATCTTGGCAAGGTTCGGTTCCCAGTCGCCGAGCCCCTGCTTGTCATTATTCCGGGGGTATTTCGTGGCGAACCAGCCGTCATCCAGAACGAACATTTCCAGGCCCATCGCGGCGGCATCGTCAATCATCCCCGTCAGGGTCTGGGTCGTGAACGTGAAATACGCTCCTTCCCAGCTGTTGAGCAAGGTCGGATTGATTTGTTTCCCTCCATATACTCCCCAATTGCGCGCCCAGGCATGCAGGTTCCGGCTTGCCCCTCCGGCGCCGCAGCCGGACCAGGTCCAGATCATCTCCGGAGTAGCAAAGGTTTCCCCCGGCGCAAGCGGATATTCGGATGAGAACGGATTGATACCGGCCAGGATCCGCAGCCGGTGGGTGACTTCCTCCTTTTCGAAACACAGGCGGTAATTCCCGCTCCAGGCCAGCGAACCGGCGATAACCTCGCCTTCCGTCTCGCTGAACGATTCGGTATCCAGGCTCAGCATGAAAGAGGGATTCCCCCACCGGGATGTCTGGGTGCCGCGCTTGGACTCGATCACCTTCATGTGGTGGGTCAGTACTTCCCGCTCAACCTGCATCTCAGCGCCCCAGTCCCCGTACGTGTGGGTCAACAGGTATTTTTCCGCATCCAGGTTCATCGCAGAGGAGGCGTAGGAAATCAGCGTGACGGGCTGTTTGCCGGCATTGGTGATTTCGGTCCGGGCCGTGATGACATTTTCTTTCTGGTAAGCATCGAAAATCAGATGTACCTGCATGCGGGTGACATCGTCTTGCAGCAAGATGTCGGTCGTCGCCACGCCGCGGTGCTCTTTTTTCGTATGTGAAACATAGCGCAGTTCCGTGTTGCGATAGCCGTCGGCATAT
>CADBPH010000016.1 GCA_902796455.1 uncultured Bacteroidia bacterium | reverse complement strand
GCCCAGTCGATGGCTTCTTTCTTGAAATAGTCCCCGAAACTCCAGTTGCCGAGCATCTCGAACATGGTATGGTGCCGGCCATCGTGTCCGACGGCTTCGAGGTCGTTATGTTTTCCGCTGACCCTGAGGCACTTCTGCGAGTCGGTGGCCCGGTGGAAAGCGGGGGTCGCATTGCCGAGGAAAATGTCTTTGAACTGGTTCATGCCGGCATTGGTGAACATCAGGGTAGGGTCGTTCTTGATCACCATGGGGGCGGAGGGGACCACTGTGTGGCCTTTGGAGGCGAAGAAGTCCAGGAACTTCTGCCGTATTTCGTTGGATGTCATCATATTCTAACTAATCTCGATAGACTTGCGTTGTCGTTGGCACGGAATTTACAGTCAATTCCCCCGCCGTGTCCGGGAGAAACCGCAAAATTATAATATTTTTCGCAAAAAAGACTATATTTGCGTTATGTCGGGTTTTAAAAAGTACAGGTTGAACCCGGAGACCCTGCTCTATGAAATCGAGCGGGTCTCCGCGAAATCGCGTATCCTGCGGACACTGTCACTGATCGTGCTTTCCGCCGGACTCGCGGTGCTGTACCTGTGGATATACACATCCGTACTCGGCCTGGAACTGCCCAAAACCGCCCTCCTGCGCAAGGAAAACGCCCGTTGGAGCTCCCGTTACGAGTTGATGCTCATGCAGATGGATTCTTATGAATCGACCCTGGAAGGCCTGCAGATGCGGGATAACGATATTTACCGGAACATCTTCGGTATGAGCGAGATCGCCCCGGAAGTGCGCAATGCCGGTTTCGGCGGCGTGAACCGCTATGCCTATCTGGACGGGGTCGGCGCGAATTCCCTGCTCGGCCGCACGGCGCTCCGCATGGACGTCCTGACGAAGAAGGCTTATGTACAGAGCAAGTCCTTCGACGACATTTCGGCCATGGCGCAGCGCGCGGGCGATATGGCTTCCTGCATCCCGGCGATTCCGCCCATGCTGACCGATCCGACGAAATACCGTCTTACCAGTCCGTTCGGATATCGTTCGGACCCCATCACGGGTATATCCAAGCTCCACACGGGGTTTGATTTCGCCTGCGACCCCGGCAACCCGGTTTACGCGACCGGGAGCGGGACGGTCGAGTCCGTTTCGTTCGAATTGTTCGGATACGGCAACTCGGTCGTCATCGACCATGGGTTCGGCTACAAGACCCGTTACGCGCACATGCGCGATATATATGTAGTGGAAGGCATGAAAGTCCAGCGGGGCGAACGCATCGGGGACACCGGCAATTCGGGCCGGACAACCGGGCCGCATCTCCATTACGAAGTCATGTACAAGGGGGATTACGTCAATCCGGCCAATTATTTCAATCTGGACATGCCCAAGGAAGAATACGCGTCGCTTGTCGAAAAGACGGCGGGGGCCTCTTCGCATCGGATGACGGACCATCGCCGTGGCAGATAGGAGGACGTGGCCATGGGTGGACAATATGAATTCGACAAGGAAAGTTTCCGGTTCCGGAAGGTGACACGTTCCATCTGGTCCTTCGTCAAGAAGGCGGTGGCCTGGTTTTCCGTTTCGGTTTCGATGGCGGTGGTCATTTACTTGGTGTTCGCCGCTTTTTTCAGTACGGATACGGAGAAACAACTGCGGCGCGAGAACCGCCTGTTCGAACAGATGTATCCGGAAATGCGGCGCAGGGCATCCCTGGTCGGGGATGTCGTGGAAGACCTCTCCCGCCGGGACGATGAGATTTACGAGCAGATATTCCATGCGGGAGCCCCGATGGTGAACCCTTCCAGTTCCTTCGACATGGTGTTCGGGAGTGACTCCATTCCGGACAAGGACCTGGTGGAATATACCTGGCAGAAGGCGGAATCCCTTTCCCGGGAAGCATCCCGGACGGAAGAAAATTTCCTGAAGACTTTTGCGGCCCTGTCCGCCTCCCGTGGGAAACTTCCGCCGATGCGGGCCCCGCTCGAGGGGATCACCTATGCCCGGATCGGGGCGGGAACGGGCGAGAAACTCAATCCGTTCTACAAGGTCATGACCCGGCATGACGGATTGGACATCATTGCCCCGCAGGGGGAAAAGGTCTATGCCAGCGCAGCCGGGACGGTGCGGGATGTCATCCGGGACGGAAAAGGGCTGGGCAACGTAGTGGAAATCGACCACGGGAACGGGTATGTGACCCGGTATGCCCATCTTTCTGATATTGTCGTGATGAAAGGGCAGCGGGTTCCGGCCGGAAAACAGAT
>CADBPH010000015.1 GCA_902796455.1 uncultured Bacteroidia bacterium | reverse complement strand
AATCTTTAACAGAGGAGGTTCCGTCATGATTGAACCAATGACCCGATACGCCTTTGTCCTCCTGAGCGGGGACCAGACGCAGTTCCTTTCCGACCTGTCCGAGTTGGGCGTGGTGGACATCACCCGCTCCTCCAAACCGGTGGATGCGGAGTCTGCCGCCCTCCTTACGCAGGCGGACCGGCTCTCCAAGGCGATTTCCCGGATCCAGGCGGCCGATTATTCGAAAGATCCCGACCTGAAAGAAATCCTGGCCATTCCCGTTGCACCGTCGGACGACCCGCTTACGGATGCGGAAAAGACGCAGGCTCAGCTTGTTACGTTCACCTCGGAGTTCACGGCCCTTCAGAAGGAAATCAAAGCCCGCATGCCCTGGGGAGCATTTGACAACGAGGCCATCGGAAGGCTCGGCGCCCTGGGCTACAAAGTCCGGTTCTATACGGTCTCCCGCAAGTTGTTCGACCCCGCCTGGGCGGAGCAGTATCCCCTGCAGGTCGTCCAGGAAGATGACAAGACCGTCTGGTTCGTCACCATTTCGGATGATCCTTCCTACAGTTTTCCGGTAGCGGAGGTTACCGCTCCGGCCGAAACCGCTGCGCAAACCCGGGAGAAACAGGAGAAGGTCGCTTCGGAATTACTTGCCTGCAAGGCCCGGATGCTCGCCCTCAAAGAGGCGGTGCCGGGCATGGAAAAAGAACGGGACCGGCTCCTGAAGAAACTGGACCGATACCTGGCGCATGCCGGAGGGGAAGGTGCAGCGGAAAACCACCTCGCCATCTTCCACGGATTCGTTCCCGACGAGGATGACGAGAAGGTCACGAAAGCCTTGGAAGAAATGCCGGTTGTCTATCTCAAACAGCAGGCGACCCTCCAGGACGATCCGCCCATCAAATTGAAAAACAATGCGTTCACCCGCATGTTCTCCGTCCTTACCGACATGTATGGCCGTCCCGAGTACAATGAATTCGACCCGACTCCCTACCTGTCTGTCTTTTTCCTGCTCTTCTTCGCCATGTGCATGGGAGATGCGGGATATGGATTGCTCCTGATTATCATCGGCTTCGTCCTGAAAAAAGTCAAGGGAATGGCGGATCTTTCCCCGCTGGTCGTCACCCTGGGCGCCGGAACCTTTGTCGTCGGCATCGTCATGCATACGTTCTTCGGCGTGGACATCTCGGCCCTGCCCTGGATTCCCGCCTGGATGAAGAAATGCATGATAACCGGCACCATCGGCGGCTTCGAAGCCCAGATGGTCCTGTCCCTGGTCATCGGTATCATCCACCTGTGCCTGGCCATGGTCGTCAAGACCGTCTACGCCACCCGCAACCAGGGCTTCCTGGGATCGTTGGGGGTCTGGGGCTGGACCCTGCTGATTGTCGGCGGAGTGATCGTCGGGACAATCGCCCTCTTCGGGCTGGTCCCCGCGACCGTGACCAAATGGATCGTCATTGTCCTCGGTGTGGTTTCAGCGGCCGGTATCTTCCTGTTCAATGACATCCACCGGAGCCCGCTCAAGAACATCGGCGCCGGATTGTGGGAGACCTACAATACCGTAACCGGCCTGCTGGGAGACGTACTGAGCTACCTCCGGCTCTATGCCCTGGGGCTGGCCGGCGGCATGCTGGGAAAAGCCTTCAATGACATCGCCGCCATGACACTCGGGGACGGCGGATTCGGCATCGGATGGATCTTCTTCATTCTCATCCTAGTCGTCGGACATGCCTTGAACCTGGCCATGTGCTGCCTGGGCGCCTTCGTGCACCCGCTGCGGCTCAACTTCCTCGAGTTCTTCAAGAACAGCGGTTATTCCGGGAAAGGCCGGACCTACCGGCCCCTGGAGACAGGAACAGAAACAAAATAACAATCAATAAAATCAAACAATTATCATGAACGAAATTCTAGGTTATCTCGGACTGGGACTCATGTTGGGTCTCTCCGGAATCGGCAGCAGCATCGGAACCACCATTGCCGGAAACGCGGCAGAAGGTGCCCTGAAGAAGGCTCCGGAGAAATCCAGCAGCTACCTGATCCTTTCTGCGCTCCCTGCCACACAGGGTATCTACGGCTTCGTCGGCTTCTTCATGTGGCTGCTCGTTTACAAATTCGACTTCGCCACCTACGGCCCGATGCTTTTCGGTGTCGGCACCGGTGTCGGCATCGTCTGCCTGCTTTCCGCCATCCGGCAGGGACAGGTCTGCGCCAACGGTATTGTCGGCATTTCGCAAGGACATGATGTCCAGACCAATACCCTGATTTACGCCGCGCTTCCGGAATTCTACGCGATCCTGGGACTGGTCGGCGCCCTGATGCTGGTCCTGGCGATCTAAACAGACATCTGTTTTTCAAAAAGAGGCTGTATTCTAAGACTTTTCCAAGGAATACAGCCTCTTTTAACACAAAAAAACGGACCGCACATCCCGTGCAGTCCGTCATATCCTGGAGAAGCGCTCCGGACCCGGTAAGAACCGGATGGAGAATTACTTCTGACGATTCTTGTACCTCTGGTAGAATTTGTCAACACGACCGGCGGTATCGACCAGCTTGACTTTGCCAGTGTAGAACGGGTGCGAAGTATTGGAAATTTCCACCTTCACGACCGGATACTCGATGCCGTCCACCTCAAGCGTCTCCTTCGTGGTAGCGCAGGAGCGGGTGACGAATACAGTGTCGTTGGACATATCCTTGAAAGCTACAAGACGGTAGGATTCGGGATGTATTCCTTTTTTCATGTGTATATAAATTAAAGATGTTTTACTCAATCGAGCCGCAAATATAGACACTTTTCCACAAACAAACAAGCAAAAACGCCGATTTATTTCATCCGGAGCGGCAGATCCTCATACAGGGAATACCGTTTCGCCTTCCGGATCCATTTCTGCTCCTGCGCCTTCACATGCTCTTTCGCCTCCTGGAAGGACAACTCTCCCCGGAGGAATTCCGCCAGGACGGGATCGGCCAGTTTCCGCCAGAAATCCGCCGACAGCTCGAACTGAGAATAACGCTCCAGGAAATACCGCATCAATTGGAGGGTATGCAGCAGCGAATGGTACTCGGCCCCGGGCAGGAGCATGATCTGGTATCCATAACAGCGCTCGCCGGCGTATTGCCCGGCCGCAGGCGTAAAGGAACATGTCCGCAGCAGCACTCCCTCCGGAGCCGGGACACCGGTCAGCGACCGCGTCTTGATGAACGGGGCGCCGATGTATTCGTACGGACGTGCCGTCCCGATGGCCGGCGTCACCGTCGTATTGTTCCACAGGCCGCCGCCGCTGTACATGTAACACGTGAACATGCCCGGAATGTCGGAAGCCGGTGCGATGGTCCAAGGCAGCAGCTGCCGGTTGGCCTCCGTCGCCAGCGCGGAAATGACATGGAGCGGGAAACGGGCTCCGATCTCGCTGTAATACAGATTGCAAAGTTCGCCGAGCGTCAGGCCGTGCCGGTGTGCGACTTTCGGGACGAAAGGCTCCGTCTCCCCCACGGGAATGGATCCTTCGACAAAACGGCCGGCCGGATTGATGTGGTCCACGACATACATCGCCGGAGCCTCATCCCCCAATTCAGCCAGCATCGTCATCAGCCGGAACACATCCCGGGTATAATTGAAGTACCGGGCGCCGACATCCTGGATTTCAACCACGACCGCGTTCAGACCGGCCAGCTGGTCCCGTTCGCAGGCAATGTGGTTCGTCAGAGGCGTCAGCTCCGTATCCCGCGGCGTAAAGACCACCTCCAGGTTGCCCCGCTCGCGGAACAAATCGTACATGTAGCGCCCCCGATAGGTGTCCCAGCAATTCTGGGTGCAGAAGCACCCGACCTTCCCGGAGAGAAGCGCTTTGTCCAGCTGGTCTTCCAGCGGTGTTGTCCGGAATGAAAACATAGGGCTATCCTTTCATGATCCGCTCGGCCACATCGATCACCTCCCGCGCAAGTGCGTCTGCCTCCTGCATCGTCGCCGCCTCGGCATAAACGCGGATGATCGGCTCGGTATTGGACCGGCGCAGGAGCACCCACTGCTTCTTCTGCTCGAAGAGGATCTTCACGCCGTCCCGGTCATCAATGACCTCCTGGGCGTAAACGTTCTTGAGTTCGGAGAGGATCTTGCCGATCATGGCGGAATCCGCCAGCTCGATCCGGTTCTTGGCAATCTGGTACTGCGGATAGGTTTTCTTCAGGGCAGAAACGGTCATCCGCCGCGCCGCCAGGTTGGAAAGGAACAATCCGACTCCCACCATCGCATCGCGGCCGCAGTGGAGGGCCGGATAGATGACGCCGCCGTTTCCTTCTCCCCCGATCAACGCTGCCTTTTCATGCATCAGGGTCGTCACGTTCACTTCCCCGACAGCCGCACTGAAATACTGTCCCCCATGGGCCTCGGCCACATCGCGCAGTGCCCGCGAGGACGACAGGTTCGAAACGGCGACCGGGGCATAGGGAGCGGTCACTTCGGCCAGCGGCTTCCCTTCGGCCGCAGCAATCGCCTCGGCCCGGGAGAAGAGGTAATCCGCGACACTGACCAGCGTGTATTCTTCCACGAAGGGTTCGCCGTCCTCGCAGATGAAGGCCAGCCGGTCCACATCCGGATCGACGGCAATGCCCAGGTCGGCATGCTCATCCAGGACGGCCTGCCGCAACGCCGTCAGATTCTGCGGCAGCGGTTCGGGATTGTGCGCGAAATCTCCGGTCGGTTCCCCGTTCAGGATGACACATTCGACGCCAAGGCGCTCCAGCAGCTGGGGCATGATGATGCCGCCGACCGAGTTGACCGCATCCAGGACGACCTTGAAATGGGCATCCGCGATGGCAACTTCATCCACCGTGTGCAAGTCAATGACCGCCTGTATATGTTCCTGCGTGAAATCATGTTCGGTGATCTTTCCCAATTCATCCACAGGGGCGAAGTCGAAATCACCCTGCTCCGCACAGTCCAGGATTTCCTGGCCTTGCGCGGCCGTCAGGAATTCGCCCCGCTCATTCAACAATTTGAGCGCATTCCACTGGCGAGGATTATGGGACGCCGTCAAGATGATGCCGCCATCCGCCTTGCTGAAGGTCACGGCCATTTCGGTCGTCGGCGTGGAGGCCATTCCGGCTTTGACCACATCGACCCCGCAGGCGACCAGCGCACCGCAAACCAGCTGCTCAACCATTTCGCCGGACAAGCGGGCATCGCGGCCGACGACCACTTTATACCGCTCTCCGGCAGCTTTGGGACACCGCAGGCGCAGTTGCCGGCAATAGGCGTAGGTAAACTTGACGATATCGACGGGAGTCAGGGCTTCCCCCGGCTTTCCGCCGATGGTTCCCCGGATTCCGGAAATGGATTTGATCAAAGTCATGGCAAAACGATTTATCTTTACAAAGATAATGGTTTTTTAAAATAAAGATCATATCTTTACCATCCGGGCAGTACGCGCTGTCCGGATTTTTATATAAAACTAACTTAACAAACTCATGCCACTTAAACAAAAGCTTCTCTTCTTATTGGCAATGCTCGTTGTGGCGGCAACCCTTATCCCCGCAAGTGCACAGACCGGCACCGCGCAACAGAGCATCACGGTCCGGGGCAAGATTTCCGACAAAAACGGAGAGCCCCTGCCCGGCGTCTTTGTAACAGTGAAGGGAGATCCCGCCAAAGGGGTCATGACAGATGCAGATGGAAACTATTCCATCGGTGTAGGCAGCGCTGACGCTGTCCTCGAGTTCTCACTCCTGGGCATGCGTACGGCGCAAGAGGCCCTCAGTGGCCGGGGGCGAGTGGATGTAACTCTCACAGAAGATTACACCCAGCTTGACCAGAGCGTCATTATCGGCTACGGGGCCGTGAAGAAAAAGGACATTGCCGGTTCCATCCAGAACATCACCTCGTCCGAGCTTGAGAAAATCAACACGCCCGACTTCGAACGCGCGATGCAAGGACGGATATCCGGTGTGCAGATTACGTCCTCCTCGGGTATCCCGGGCAGTTCGTT
>CADBPH010000014.1 GCA_902796455.1 uncultured Bacteroidia bacterium | reverse complement strand
GATCTACGACATCTGGAACTTTGCCTACACCTACAACTGCCTGCCCACGCACAGCTGGTACTGCGGTATCGCCCTGCTGCTCGCCCCGACCGTGGCAGCGCTTCTGTGGAACCGCGGCGGCTGGATCCAGAACCGCGCCAACACCCTGGCCATCTGGTGCATGTTCGCACAGGTATTCCCGCTCTTCCAGGAGACGTTCCACGACGGAACGCAGTTCTTCAACTGGGCGGTCCTCCCGACCACCTATGCGGACGGGACCGTGGCGAATATCGTGGCCGGAACCAGCGCCAACGCCGATCCGACTGCCATGACTGTCATCAGCGCCCTGGCCCTGATCACCAATGCCATCGCCCTGTGCTACATCATCTGTGTTTCGCGCAAACGGCACATCAACCCGTACAAGGAAGATGTGTTCATCAACCAGAAGTACTACAAAGACGCCATGGCCCGCGCCGACGTATAATCAGCAGCAGCTGTCTTTCAAGCGGAGACCCGGACAGGATCTCCGCTTTTTTTGTCCATTTTCCTGGGATTATCAAAAAAACGGCTATATTTGTTCCATTGATGGGAAAAAGAAGACAATGGTTTGCAGTCTGTTTGCTGGCAGTATTCCTGCCGGCCCTGCTGATTTCTTCCCTCCATCACCATGAAGCGGAAACGGCTGATACCGTGGATTGTATCCAATGTGCGCACCATTTGCCGCACCCCGGTCACCTCAGCAATGCCACCTCCGGCATGCAGGAATGCGTCCTGTGCCATTTCATCGGCCTGCCCTTCCTGCTCTCGCTGGTCCTGGCGCTGACTCCGCTGCACCGGTCGATCTCCCTGGAGAGGGCCGACCGGGCCGATGGCATCGCCTCCTCCCATCCCCATTCCCTCCATTCACGTGCACCGCCCGCCCCTGCCAGTTGCATCTCATTCTGAACACATTTATTGACAACTGACAAAAGAAAAATCGCATGATTGCAACCATCCTGGCCGCCGTCATGACGTTTTCCGCAGGGCCTGACACCACGCTTGCGTTGAAAGAACTCACCGTTTACGGCGAGTCCCGCAGGCAGGAATTGATGCATACCACCCTGGGGAGCGTCGAAATCGGCAGGGACTTTATCGAAAACAATTTCTCGGGCACGCTGATGCAGAGCCTGAGGACCATTCCCGGCGTCCAGTCCCGCAGTATCGGGTCCGGACAGTCCAAGCCGGCCATCCGGGGATTGGGCTTCAACCGCATCGCCGTCACGGTCGACGGCATCAAGCACGAAGGACAGCAATGGGGGGATGACCATGGACTGGAAATCGACCAGTTCGCCATTGACCGCATCGAGGTCCTCAAGGGGCCGGCCGCCCTATTTTACGGGTCGGATGCCATCGGGGGCGTCCTGAGCATATATACGAACTACCTGCCGGTCAATCCGTTGCAGGGGCGCATCCAGTTCCTGGGACGCAGCAACAACGCCTCCCTCGGGCTGTCTGCGCGCCTGGAAGGGCGGAAGGAGCGCTTTTTCTGGCGCTTCCACCTGACAGGCAGTGATTATGGCGACTATACAGTCCCTGCGGATTATATCGAATATTATTCCTACCAGATTCCGCTGGAGGGCGGCCGGCTCCGCAATACGGCCGGCTTTGAACGGGATGCCAGCCTGACGCTGGGATATGTCGGTCCCCGTTTCCGCAATGATTTCAAGATTTCGGAAACCTTCGCCAAAAGCGGCTTTTTCGCGGACGCACACGGGCTGGAAGTCCGGCTGTCGGAAATCGACTACGACGCCTCCCGGCGGGACATCGACCTGCCCTGGCAAAGTGTCAGCCATTTGACGGTCCACAACCACAGCCACTGGCACGGCGAAGGGGTCGTGCTGGACGGCGACCTGGCGTGGCAGCACAATCTCCGGGAAGAGCATTCGGAACCGATTTCGCACGGATACATGCCCGCACCGTCCGACGACCTGGAACGCCGTTTCGACAAACATACCCTGACCGGAAAACTCGGTATCCGGTTCGACTTGTCCGAACGTCACCAGCTGCAGCTGGGCGCAGATACGGAATCCCAGCACAACCGGCGCGGCGGATGGGGGTTCATCCTTCCGGATTTCGAGACCCTTTCAGGCGGTCTTTCGGCCATCGACCACTTCACCCTGTCCCCGCTCCTGCATGTCCATGCCGGCGCCCGGTTCGACGCAGCCCGGACCGGCATCCACCGGTATACGGACTGGTATGCGACCCCGGATGAAACCGGTGCCGCAACCTACAAGGAACGCGCTTCCGAAAGCCGGCGCAGCTTCCGCAGCCTGACCTGGTCCGCAGGAGTCAATTTCAGCCCCGGGAAATGGGTGCTGAAAGCCAATCTGGGCAAAAGTTTCCGGATTCCGATCCCGAAGGAACTCGGGGCCGACGGGGTCAACTACCACATCTTCCGCTATGAAAAAGGGAATCCGGATCTCGATCCGGAAGAATCCTATCAGCTGGATGCCGGCATCAATTGGCTGTCAGATAAACTCTCGCTGCGGCTCGACCCGTTCGTCAACTTGTTCCCGAACTATATCTACCTGAATCCCTCCGCCCAGTATTACGAAGGGCTTCAAATGTATGCCTATACGCAATGCGCTGTCCTGAGAAGCGGGTTCGAGGTGGATGCGCAATGGCAACTTCCTGCCGGTTTCGAAGCGGAAATCCGCGGAGAATACCTATATTCACGCCAGATGTCCGGGGACAAGAAAGGTTACGCCCTCCCCTTCTCCCCGCCATGGGCCGGAGACCTGATTGTCAAATACACGTTTCTGACCGACGGGTATCTTTCCCTGGATGTCCGCGTGGCTGGCCGTCAGGATGACATCGTCCCGCCGGAAAAGCCCACCGACGGATACTGTACCCTCAACCTGGCCACCGGCAAGGAATTCCAAGCCGGGGACATGCGCTTCAAGGTTGGTCTCCAGGTTGAAAACCTGTTGAACCGACGCTATTATGACCATACCAGTTATTACCGGCTCATCGGGATTCCCGAGCCCGGTATCAACGCCGCCCTGCTAGTGGGCATAGAATTTTAAAACAACGGAATAATGAAAACAAAAGCTTTTATTACCCTCTTTTCCCTGGCCCTTGCGGCCTTCTTCACCTTATCTTGTAGCATAGAACAATCCCCGGCACCGACCGTTATCTTGACTGAAGTGGGAGAGGAGGACAGCCAGGTGGCCGTCAAAGGCGAAGAAATGCACCTGGAGGCCGAAATCAACGCGCCCGGAATCATCCAGCAGATCGAACTCGTCATTATCCAGCAGGAAGGCAGCGGACTAAACCGCTACGGCTTTACGGCTTCATACACGTCGGGAAAATATATCGGCGTGAAAAACGCGGAATTCCATGAGCACATCGACATCCCGGAGAAAGCGCCCAACGGGAAATATGATCTCGTGCTTACGGTCATCGATATGCTGGAGCAGACCACCACGGCACACGCCACGATCCGAATCGTCGATTAATCTCTTACGCTGATGAAAACCCTGAAAATGATCCATCTGCTGGGCGCCGGCCTGCTGGGATTCCTGCTGCTGGGCGGATGTGACAATGCGGCCGACAAAGATACCCAACCGCCGGAAATCCTGTCTGCCGGTGATGCGACCTGCCCGCTGAACTGCCAGGAATTCGAACGGGGCGACGTCATCCCGTTCGCCTATTCTTTCCGGGACAATGCCGCACTGGGCGCCTACAACCTGGAAATCCACCACAATTTCGACCACCATACGCACAGCACGGAGGCCGGTGAGTGCCGGCAGGATGCCTCCAAGACGCCCGTCAATCCGTGGATTTACAACAAGGATTTTACCATCCCTTCCGCAGCGGCCTCCTATGACGCTGTCGTCAAGATTCCCGTGCCGACGGACATCGATCCGGGAGAATACCACTTCATGATCCGGCTGACCGACCAATCCGGATGGCAACAGATCCGCTCCATGAGCATCCGGATCAAATAACAGCTGCTAGCCCTTCTTCGCGGGTTTCAGGCCATCTTCAATCTGGCTGGCAATCGCTTGCCAGTGGGCCTTGGTTGCGGCATCCGAAGACTTTGCCTTCGCCGCTTTCTTCTGGATTTCCTTCAACTGCGCCAGGACATAGATGCGGGCATCATAAGAGGCGGAAGTCGGGAGATTCACCATTTCGAGCGCGGATGTGACATACCGGCGCTGCAGATACCGGCGGTAACTGTCAACAGCACGGCCTTTTTCCAATTCGACAAACACATATCCGTACAAATCAGACAGATATTCTTCCGGTGTATAATTGGAGGAATCATTGCGGGCATACTGATCCAGCCGGTTGATCTTGCCCAGACTCAACAGTCCGGAAGCGCTGACAATTGCGTTGATGGATTTATACAACGCGTTATCCGGAGTATCGGTCAAATTATAGATATACGGGAGGTCAACCAGCCAGGAAGGTTTCTGGAACAAATTCTCATTCAACCACTTGAGAGCATCCTTCTGCCGCTCTTTCGGAACCGCTTCGTAGACCGGTCCCGTCTGTTCGATACTCTTGTAAGTTACGTAACGCCCTCCGATATTGGCGGCGACATGTCCCAGATAGCGGTTGTACTGCCCAAGGACAGCATCGTACATACGGGAAACATGGCGGTACATATCCGCTTCTTCCGTGTTCCACTCGGGAATCTGCGTGATGGTGCGCTTGAGGTTCAGGATGCCATACGTGCTGGCCGCAACGGCATCGTCACCCAAGTCCTCGCGCTGGGCACGCGGGTCGGCATCAAATCCTTCCCCGCCGAACCAGAGCCGGGGATTGGCGCCCAGCCGTTCGATAATCACCTTGTTCCAATAGAGATGGTCTTCCTTCGGGGTCTTGAAATCCGTCGGCTTGTAGCCGTATTCGATCGCCCATTTGTCATAATCATTGATCCGCGGATAGAGCCCGGCCTTCCCGATATTATCCTCAGGCTGAGCGACATAATTAAACCGCGCATAGTCCATGATACTGACCGTATGGCCATGGGCTTCCACCCACTCCTTGTCCCGGAGTTTTTCTACCGGCGTCTGGCTGCTGGAGCCCATATTGTGGCGCAATCCCAGGGTATGACCGACCTCGTGCGAGGAAACAAAGCGGATCAGGTCACCCATCAGTTCGTCGTCGAATTTGATCTTGCGGGCACGCGGATCGACGGCGCCGGCCTGTACCTGATACCAGTCATGGACCAGCGTCATCACATTGTGGTACCATCCGATATGGCTTTCCAGAATCTCACCCGAGCGCGGGTCATGCACATTCGGGCCATAGGCATTCGCAATCGGCGAAGCCAGATAGCGGATGACCGAGAACCGGGCATCCTCCAGGCTCATCGTCGTATCATTCTCCGGCCATTCTTCGGCATGGATGGCATTCTTCCATCCGGCCTGTTCAAAGGCGACCTGCCAGTCGTTCACGCCGGCGATCAGGTATTTCCGCCAACGCTTCGGCGTCGCAGGATCGATGTAATAGACAATCGGTTTGATGGGCTCCACGAGTTCTCCCCGCTTCTGGCGTTCCCGGTCCTCCGGACGGGCTTCCAGACGCCAGCGGGTAATGAACCGGACACTTTCAACGCCCTGCTGCTCATCCGAGAACTTGCTGTAACCATCCGCGAAATACCCCACACGCGGATCGAACAGGCGCTGCTGCATCGGTTCCTTCGGAAGCAGGACCATGGAGGTATTCAGGACCAGGGTCACATTGCCGGTCTCCATACCGGCCGGAAGCGGACCGCCTCCCTGGCCAAGCACACTGGGGCCGCCGCCGGAAGCATTGTATGAATACGTCTTGGTCACGGTCACTTCCGTATTGACCGGATAAGTACGGATACTCTGGATAAAACTGGCATCGCCTTTCACACCGCCCAGACTCATGCTGCGTTTGGCACGGCT
>CADBPH010000013.1 GCA_902796455.1 uncultured Bacteroidia bacterium | reverse complement strand
GAACATTTCCACCGTCCGGACCATGAATGAAACGCCGGCTGAAGCATCGAACGATTCCACCCGGGAGACGGAGGAAAGATTGGCGAGTTTGCAGACAATTCCGAGGAAAGCTTCCGGGAAGTCCCCCTTGAAGCGAAGGTCGAGCGCTTCCTTGGGCGAGATGTTTTTCTGCTGACGGAGTCCGCGGATTCCGCCGGCCGCCTCTTTGGCCATCTCAAACGCATCGATGAGCGCAGCGTCGTAAACTCCGCCTTTCGGAGAGGGCTGGTACATGATCGTCTCCCCTTCCTTGCGCGGTGCCATCGCCTGCCACAGTTCCTCGGAAATGAACGGCATGACCGGATGGATCAGCTTCAGCAAATCCTCGAAGAAGCCGCGCGCCCGGCGGATGGTCGCGGCATCGATGGCCTGACCGTAGGCGGGCTTGATGATTTCCAGGAACCAGGAGCAATAGTCATCCCAGAAGAACTTGTAAATCGTCATCAGGGCATCGGAGATGCGGAACTTGGAATAATGGTCTTCCACCGTCTCAACTACCTGATTGAATTTGTTCTCGAACCACTTGACCGCCATCTTGTTTTCATCGCTCGGTTGAAGTGTTTCATCAACACTCCAACCACTCAGCAGCCGGTAAGCGTTCCAGATCTTGTTGCAGAAATTCCGCCCCAGTTCAATCTGTGCCTCGTCATAGAAAATATCGTTTCCGGCGGAAGAACACAGCAGCATGCCGATCCGAACGGCGTCGGCACCGTATTTCGCGATCAGATCCAGCGGATCGGGAGAATTGCCGAGCGTTTTGGACATCTTGCGGCCGAGCTTATCCCGGACGATACCGGTCAGGTACACATTCCGGAACGGTTCCTTGCCCATGTACTCTTCCCCGGCCATGATCATGCGGGCCACCCAGAAGAACAGGATATCCGGGCCCGTCACCAGGTCGCTGGTCGGATAATAGTAGGCCAGGTCCGCATTGGGCTGGTGTCCGGGATGCCCGGGCATGTCCGGATCGAATACGGAAATCGGCCACAGCCAGGACGAGAACCACGTATCGAGGACATCTTCATCCTGCCGCAGGTCTCCGGGCTGCAGGTCCGGCTGGATTTTCCGCGCGGCTTCCAGGGCTTTTTCGGCCGTCGGCTCCACGACATAAGTGCCATCCGGCAAGTAATAAGCCGGGATACGCTGTCCCCACCAGAGCTGGCGGCTGATACACCAGTCATGGACATTCTCCATCCAGTGACGGTAGGTATTGCGGTATTTGTCCGGAATCAACTTGACACGGCCGCTTTCGACAGCCTCCAGGGCTGCACCGGCCAAATCTTCCATCTTCAGGAACCACTGGGTCGACAGACGCGGCTCAATGACGGCATCGGTCCGCTCGGAGTAGCCGACCGGGCTGATGTATTCTTCGACTTTCGCCAGGTTTCCGGCCTCTTCGAGCATTTTCACAATCTTTTTCCGCGCGACGAAGCGGTCTTCGCCCACCAAGATCACGGCTTTCTCGTTCAGGCAGCCGTGGTCATCGATGATGTCGATGATCGGAAGATTGTGCCGCAGGCCGATTTCGTAGTCGTTCACGTCGTGGGCCGGCGTAACTTTCAAACAGCCGGTTCCGAAATCCTTCTCGACGTAACTATCCTCGATGACAGGGATTTCCCTTCCGATCAACGGGATGAGGACCTTTTTGCCGCGCAGGTAATGGTAGCGCTCATCGGTCGGATTCACACTGATGGCGGCATCGGCCATGATGGTTTCCGGACGCGTGGTCGCAATGACCAGGTAATCCTCTGTCGGATTCCCGTTCCCGTCCGAAATGAAGTATTTCAGATGATAGAAATGGCTCTTGGTATCCCGGTGGATCACCTCTTCGTCGCTGACGGCTGTCAGGCCGACGGGGTCCCAGTTAACCATCCTTACTCCCCTGTAAATCAGACCCTTCTTATAGAAATAGACAAAGGTATTGATGACCGCTTCGCTCAAATCCGGATCCATGGTGAACCGGGTGCGGTCCCAGTCGCAGGAGGCACCCAGCTTGCGGAGCTGGCTGAGGATGATGCCGCCATGCTCTTCCTTCCACTTCCAGGCATGCTCCAGGAACTCCTCCCGCGTGAGGTCTTCCTTGCTGATTCCCTGCGCTTTCAGCTTTGCGACCACCTTGCTCTCGGTCGCGATGGAAGCATGGTCCGTTCCGGGGACCCAGCAGGCATTCTTCCCGTCCATGCGGGCTTTCCGGACCAAAACGTCGTTGAGTGTGTTGTTCAGGACATGGCCCATGTGCAGGATACCCGTCACATTGGGCGGCGGGATGACCACCGTGTAAGGCTCACGGCCATCCGGTTCGGAATGGAAGAATTTGTGTTCCAGCCAATAGGCATACCATTTATCCTCGACTTGCGAAGGATTGTACTTAGAAGGAAGTTCCATCTTATTCTTATTTATATATATTCCAATCAAAAGGGCAAACACAAAACCGGCAAGCCCGAAATGCAAAGATAGTTCAAAAGCAAAAAAAAGCCAAGAGTTGGCCTTCCAAGGCCATGGTTTGTTTAGGATTTCCGTAAAAGTGTTCCTACCTTTGCAAGACGAATAAAGGTTTTGCGCATGGAAAACAACGAAAAGAAGCAAATCAGTCTCGACCTTCGGCCCGAAATCGCCAAGGGGTCCTATTCCAACCTGGCCATTATCACGCACTCACACAGCGAGTTCATCCTGGATTTCGCCACTGTGCTGCCGGGGCTTCCCAAGCCGGAAATCAGCAATCGGATTGTCATGACCCCGGAACATGCGAAACGGCTCCTGATGGCCTTGCAGGACAATATTATCAAATATGAGAACCAGTTCGGGCTCATCGACCTGGACAATGTCGGCCCGCAGCCCAAAGGCGGAACGTTCAATCTCGGTGATTTCGGCCCGCTGGGAGGAGGCACAAAGTCTTAAGATCTATGGCAATTGATTTCAGCAAGATCCGTGCATTCGCCTTTGACGTGGACGGGGTGTTCACCGACGGCGGATTACTGTGCACGAGAGAAGGTGAGTTCTACCGCACCTTCGACGCCAAGGATGGATTCGCCGTCCGGATGGCCGGCATGCACGGTTATCCGGTGGCCATCATCACCGGCGGAAGTTCCGTATCGATCCGCAATCGTTTCCTGGCCAGCGGGGTTGACCAGGATGACATTTATCTGGCCTCCCGGATCAAGACGGAGGAATTTGCCATTTTCTGCCGGAAGCATCACTTGCACGAGGAGGAAGTCCTGTACATGGGCGATGACATTCCGGATGTCGACGTCATGGCCGGTCCGTGCCTGGGCATGTGTCCCTGCGACGCCGTCCAGGAGGTCAAGGAGGTCGCGGACCTGATTGCGCCGTTCCCGGGCGGTCGCGGCGCGGTGCGGTATGCAGTGGAATGTGTCCTGAAGGCCCGTGGCGACTGGGTGTTCGATTCGAAACAATACAAGGAGCTGTTCTGACAAGATGGACCTCAAAGGGAAGCGGATCATCCTCTCCAGTCATTCTCCCCGGCGGCAGGAATTGCTCCGCGGGCTGGGAATTGAGTTCCAGGTCGATGCCGGGACCTCCTTCGTGGAAACCTGCCCGCCGACTGTCCCCCACCGGCAGATTCCTGCGTTGATGGCCGAAGGGAAGTCGCGGGGCTTCCACAGGCCGTTGGCTGCGGACGAAATCCTGATCACGTCTGATACGCTGGTCTTGTGCGGAGAGGAGGTGCTGGGTAAGCCCCGGGATGCAGCGGATGCGTCCCGGATGCTCCATCTGCTGAGCGGGCGTACGCATGAAGTGATTACAGCCGTTTCGCTGCGGGATGCCCACCGCACCGAGACCTTTCAGGACACGGCTGAGGTGTCTTTCAAAGAACTGACCGACAGCGAAATAGATTATTACATCCGGCACTTCCGGCCGTTTGACAAAGCGGGAGCATATGGGATCCAGGAATGGATCGGCTATATCGGGATCGAACGGATTTCGGGCTCATTCTATACGATCATGGGATTCCCTGTGCACCTGGTCTATGCCCACCTGCTCCCCTTCCTCCAATAGTTTCACCCTCTAAATACCGATATAACAGAAAAAAGGTTCTGAGCAGATCAGAACCTTTTCACTCCATGAGCTTTGACGCTTCACGCGCGAAGGCTCATACTAACCACATAATTAATAACACTAAAACTAATAACCAATAAGCTGTATGTGGGAGAACCCCATCATCAACTCGATACAAAGGTAGCGCTAATTTCTGGTATTGCAAATATTTTTTAGATATTTTTTTCAAAAATAAGTATGACAAACATCTAAACATCAGATAATAAGCCACTTAAAACGTATTTCAATTTCGTAATCAATTCATAAAAATAATCCCACAAGACGCATTGAACGTTTTATACGGCTGGTTCAAATCATTTTGTCCGGGACAAAGCGCTTGATTCCTTACAAATCGAAAGAGATGATACATATTCAACGAAGGCTTTATTCACCATGCGGATTCCGCCGGGGGTCGGATAATGCCCGGTGAAATACCAGTCCCCCGGGCTGCCAGGACAGGCCTCATGCAGGCCTTCTATGCTCTGGAAAACCAGTTCAATGTTCGACCGCATCTTTGCGGGACGGAGCATTTCACCGATCTTGCGGCTGATTTGTTCCACGGAAAATGGTGCGTAGATTGCCCGTACGTGATTCTGAGCGTTATCTCCGGAAAGGCATTTCCGGTAAGTATCCAGAATGACACGTTCCATACCACCCTCCTTCAGCAGCTGAATGGCTGCCCTGAAAGCGCACAGCTCTTCCAGATGAGACATATCAATCCCATAATAATCCGGATAGCGGATCTGTGGAGAACTGGAAACCATCACAATCTTCTTCGGACGCAGGCGGTCCAGAATGGCGAAAATACTTTCCCGCAGCGTCGTGCCCCGGACAATGCTGTCATCAACGATGACCAAGTTTTCTTCCCCAGGTCGGATGCTTCCGTAACTGATGTCATATACATGGGCAGCCAAATCGTCCCTTTCGGAATTGTCAGTAATGAATGTGCGCAATTTGATGTCCTTCCATACTACCTTCTCGGTCCTCACGTCCCCATATTGTTTCCTGAGACCCTCTACAAGGCCGTAGAATGCAACTTCCGCCGTATTTGGGATGTAAGAGAATACGGTATGCGCCAAATCGCCGTCCAATGCCTTGACGACAGGTTCCGCAAGCTGCTCGCCCAATTTCTTCCTTTCCTTGTATATGTCATAATCCGATCCCCTGCTGAAATAGATCCTTTCGAAGGAACATGCGCTGTATTTCTGCGGAGGAAGAATTTGTACCAGTGAAGTTTCACCGTTCCTGCGGACAACCAGCGCCTGCCCGGGAGGCAGTTCCGTTATCTGGCCGACCTCCAAATCGAAGGTCGTCTGCAGGACGGGCCGCTCGCTTGCAAGCGCGACAATCTCTTCATCTTTATAGAAAAATGCCGGGCGGATTCCCCATGGATCCCTAACGGCGAACATTTCTCCGCTACCGGTAAGTCCACACATGACGTATCCCCCGTCATAGAAGCCCATTGTTGTACGTAAGACATTTTCTATCAGGATATTATCCTCTATATAGCGGGTAATGTCAAGGCCTTCCGAACCGGATTCCCGGGCCTCACGGAAAAGGCGTTCCACTTCACGGTCCAACCTGTGGCCCATGAATTCAAGGGTGATGTATGCGTCACCATAGAGTCTCGGGGACTGTCCCTGCCGGAGAAGATAATTGAACACCTCGTCGATATTTGTCATGTTGAAGTTCCCGCAGAGGCAAAGGTTCTTTGCCCTCCAATTATTCCTTCTTAAAAAGGGATGGACATAGGTCAGGCCGCTCTTACCTGTTGTGGAGTACCGCAGATGTCCCATCAGCAGCTGTCCGCGGAAGGATGAGCCCGCCTTCGCGAATATCTCTGTAATGGCATCTTTCCCTTCCGCTCTTTCACGGAACATATATTCGGACCCTATTTCTGCCTCCATATCAACGCAGGCGATACCTGCGCCTTCCTGTCCGCGGTTATGCTGTTTCTCCATCAGGAGATACAACTTATCCATTCCAAAGCGGGATGTGCCGTATTTCTGCGCGTAATAATCCAACGGTTTGAGCAGGCGGATCAGCGCCACGCCGCACTCATGCTTCAATTCTTCCATATTCCGAACAAGCTTTGATGAAATCCATGAACAACGGATGGGGATGCAGCACGGTCGAACTGTACTCCGGATGGAACTGTGTCCCAATATACCAGCGAAGGGACGGTATCTCGACAATTTCGACGAGATTGGCTTCAGGATTGGTGCCGACGCACTGCATTCCACCCTTTTCGAATTCTTCCCGGTAACTGTTATTGAATTCGTAACGGTGACGATGGCGTTCGCGTACGGAAGTGACATTACCGTAAGCTGTGAAAACACGGCTGCCCTTCTGTATGGAGCAGGAATAGGCCCCGAGTCGCATCGTACCGCCCATCTGGGTAATGCTCTTCTGTTCTTCCATCATATCAATGACATTATGCGGCGTGTGCGGATTCATTTCAGCACTGTCGGCATCCCCGTATCCGAGAACATTCCGGGCGAATTCAATCACCATCATTTGCATCCCCAGACAGATTCCCAGAGCGGGAATGTCATGCTCCCTTGCGTACTGCGCGGCCAGGATTTTTCCTTCGATGCCGCGATGTCCGAAACCGGGACAAATCACGATACCGGAAAGTCCGGCCAATGTTCCCCCGATATTCTCCCGGGATATGTTCTCGCTGTTGAGGAATACCGTCTTGACCCGGCGGTCATTATAAGTCCCAGCATGTGCCAGGCTTTCTTGTATGCTTTTGTAAGCGTCCTGGAGATCATACTTACCGACCAGACCGATCCGGATGACTTCGGTTGCCTTGTCCCGATGCGAGAGGAAGGATTCCCAAGAAACCATCCCTTCCTGCAACTGTTTCTGGGTCTCCAGCGGATCCAGCCCCAATTTCTTTACACAAATGGCATCCAGTCCCTGTCTCCGCATATTGAGCGGCACTTCATAAATGCTGGGAAGGTCCTGACTTTGGATGACCGCATCAAGCTGAACATTGCAAAAACGCGCCACTTTTGCACGCAGATCTTCCCCCAGGGTGTGCTCCGTCCTAAGGACCAGCACATCCGGCTGGATTCCCTGTCCCTGTAACTGCTTCACGCTCATTTGCGTGGGCTTTGTCTTAAGTTCCCCCGCAGCAGCCAGGTAAGGGACATATGTCAAATGGATATTCAAGGTCCGCTCCGGCCCCAGTTCCCAGCGCAGCTGGCGGATCGCCTCAAGGAACGGCTGGCTTTCAATATCGCCGATTGTCCCCCCTATTTCTGTTATCACGAAATCGAAGGGCTCCTTGGAAGCATTGAGAAGGATCCTGCGCTTGATTTCATCTGTGATATGCGGAACGACCTGTATGGTCTTGCCCAGATAGTCTCCCCTCCTTTCACGTTCAATGACGCTCAGGTAAATCCTGCCCGTGGTGACACTGTTATCCCGGGTCGTCTTGATGCCTGTGAACCGCTCGTAATGTCCCAGGTCAAGATCCGTCTCGAATCCGTCTTCCGTTACATAACATTCACCATGTTCATACGGATTGAGCGTACCCGGATCGACATTGATGTAGGGATCGAACTTCTGAATCGTCATCCGGTACCCCCTTGATTGGAGCAATTTGCCCAGTGATGCACTGAT
>CADBPH010000012.1 GCA_902796455.1 uncultured Bacteroidia bacterium | reverse complement strand
TCGGACAATGCGTTCAATGGGAAGGTCATCTGCAGCGACCCGAACCTGAATTTCCTGTTCCAGGGACTCTTCACGCTTTCACGGAAAACAGAAAACGCTATCTATCAATTCTATGCGAATGTCGGTTATGCCGACTTGCACGCGCTCGGGCTCGACAAGCGGGATATCTCCCGCCTGAGTTTCCAGACCCATGCCAATTTCAACGCCGTCAAGGGCGGGGATGTCATCGGGAACATCGATGTCAGCCGCCTGATGCTCGAAGACGAGAGCGGCCGCCACCGCATCGGAGACATCAACATTACTTCCCATGCCAACGACGATGTCAACCGGATCCGGCTGACCTCCGCTTTCGCGGAAGCCTCCTACCTCGGCTCCGCCTTCGTCGGAGACTTCGTGAAAGACCTGCGCCGCGTCTCATCCGCACGGGAACTCCCTTCCCTGGACCGTTTGAAACAGCAGGAGTATTCCGGAAATGACTACCGGGTATCCCTGGTCCTGCGGGACACCAAAAACATCCTCTCCTTCTTCAAACCGGGGCTGTACGTTGCGGACGGGACCTCCCTGGACCTGACCGTCGGCAAGGACGGCTCCCTGGCCGCCAAGGTCGGCTCCCAGCGCATCGCCTACCTCGACAAATACATCAAGGGCATCCGCCTGGACCTGGACAACAAGGACGGGAACTTGACCGGCAAACTGGTGTCCGATGAAATCAATATCTCTCCGGTATTCACCCGGGGCAACCAGCTCCGCCTGCTGGCCGACGATGACCATATCGGTCTCGGACTGGTGTATGACAACGAAACCGACCTGGAAAACAAAGGGGAACTTGTCCTGACTGCCCAATTGTCGCGCGACAAGGCCGACTCGCTCTGCGTGGACGCCAGCATCCTCCCCTCCAACCTGTACCTGAACGGAGAGGCCTGGAAAATCGGACAGACCGGCATCCGGCTGGCCCACGGACGGGTCCGCGTGGATGACCTGCTGGTCAGCGGGACCGGACAGAGTATCCAGCTCGGCGGCGGCTTCTCCAAGACCCGGCCGGACACCCTGACCCTCGCGCTGGACCAGTTCAACCTGGACATGCTGAACCATTTCACGAAGCAGAACATGGGAATCCAGGGAAAAGTCACCGGCTCGGCCGTCCTGGTCTCCCCCGTCGGCAGCGACATGCGGCTGCTGGCCGACCTGACGGCGGACCAGACCAGCCTGGGCGGAGAACCGCTCGGCGACGTAAAGATTGCAAGCATCTGGGACGAAGTTGAAAAAGGATTCCGCCTGCGCCTGCGCAATGACCTGGAAGGCCGCTCTTCCCTCAACCTGGACGGGCTTCTGGTTCCGTCGCGGAAGACCCTTTCCGCCCGGATAGACCTGGATTCGCTCAATCTGGGATATGCGCGCCCGGTCCTTGCCAGCATTTTCAGCGACGCATCCGGCAGCATCGACGGGACCTTGACGGTCGGCGGTCCGCTGGACAAGCTGGATATCTCCAGCCAGGATCTCCGCTTTGACAACGCCTTCCTCAAGGTGGCTTTCACGAATGTCGGCTATACGGTGAACGGTCCGCTCCACATCGACTCCGAAGGGGTCTGGTTTGACCAGGTCACCCTGAGCGACCGCTATGGGGCACGGGGGGCCGTTCGCGGGAGCATCGAATGGAACCACCTCAAGGACATGACTTTGAACGCACTGCTGAATGTCCGCAACATGGAAGTACTCGACCTCGGCGAAAAAGACAATCCGACCTTCTACGGCCATGTTTTCGCGACCGGAGACGTGTCGATTACCGGTCCGTTCGACAGGATCCTCCTGGATGTGAATGCCTCCACGGCCAAAGACGGAGAATTTCACATCCCGCTCGGGTCCGCATCTTCCAAAGGGAGCTCCAACCTGCTTACATTCAAGACGTTCGAAGAAGATATCGAACTGGACCCCTACGAGGAAATGCTCGCCACCCTCCGGCCCAAGAAACGCAAAGAGAGCGACCTGGGCATCCGCCTGCGCATCGACGTCAATCCCCGGACGGCCGCCGTGCTGGAGGTGGACAAGGCGACCGGGAATGTCCTGTCCGGACAGGGATCCGGCCTGATCGACCTCGAAGTGCATCCGGCCCAGGATGTTTTCCATATCAACGGAGACTACAACATCTCCGGCGGAACGTACCATTTCGTTGCCCTGGGCATCGCGAAACGGGACTTCACGATCCAGGACGGCAGTACGGTCAAGTTTAACGGGGACATCATGGACAGCGACCTGAACATCAACGCCTTATACAGGACAAAGACGTCGCTGGGGACCCTGATCGCAGACTCAACCTCCATTTCGACCCGGCGTACCGTCGAATGCGGCATCAACATCACGGACAAAATCCGGAACCCGCGGCTGGGATTTTCCATCAACATCCCGGACCTGGACCCCACGACGCAGGCCCGCGTGGAAAGCGCCCTCAGCACAGAGGACCGTGTCCAGAAGCAGTTCGTTTCCCTCCTGCTGACCAACAGCTTCATCCCGGATGAACAATCGGGCATCGTGAACAATACGTCGACCCTGTATTCCAACGTGACGGAAATCATGGCCAATCAGCTGAACAGCATCCTGCAGAAACTGGACATCCCGGTCGACCTCGGGCTGGATTACCAGCAGGGAGCAGGCGGGAATGATCTATTCGACGTCGCCGTATCGACGGAACTGTTCAACAACCGGGTGATTGTCAACGGGGCGATCGGAAACCGGCAGTGGCACAATTCCACGGCGACGGACGAAGTGGTCGGCGACCTGGACATCGAAATCAAGCTGGACAAGCCGGGGGCCGTCCGCCTGAACCTTTTCTCGCATTCTGCGGACATGTATACGAGCTATCTGGACAATTCCCAGCGCAATGGCATCGGTATCGCCTACCAGAAGGAATTCAACACCTTCAAGGAGTTCTTCCAGAATCTCTTCGGCCGGAAAGCGGACCGGAGACGCCGGCGGGAGCGGATGGAAGGCCAGCTTGTCCGCGAGGAGCGGCCTGCGGAAGAGCGGCGGCGCGAAGGACGGCGGCCGCGGCGCCAGGAGGAGGAAAAAGTCAAGATTACCATCGAAGAATGACATACGGAAAATTATACCTGATCCCCACACCGTTGGGCGACTATGCTCCGGAGGAAGTCCTTCCGGGGCCGGTTCTGGAACGGATCCGGACGCTGCATACCTATGTGGCGGAAGAGATCCGGACGGCCCGGCGCTTCTTGTCCGCGGCGGGTCTGAAGGGGCACATCGGAGAAATCACTTTCCGGGAACTGAATGAACATACCACACCGGCAGAAGTGGAAGAATTGGA
>CADBPH010000011.1 GCA_902796455.1 uncultured Bacteroidia bacterium | reverse complement strand
TATACCGTACCGGCCCCTGAAAATGTGGTCATGTACCAAATCAATCCGCGTGTCTTTGCACCGGAAAAGTCTTTGCAGGCGATTATCCCGCAGTTGGACTCCATCAAGTCTCTGGGAACCAACGTCGTATGGATTATGCCCATCTACCCGATCGGAAAGGAAAAATCCAAGAATTCTCCTTACAGCATTGCCGATTACCAGGCCGTGAATCCCGAATTCGGAACCTTTGAGGACTTCAAGATGCTCGTAGACGAGTGCCACAAGCGCGGAATGGCCTTCATCATGGACTGGGTGGCCAATCACACCGCCTGGGACAATGTCTGGATGGCCTCCCATAAAGATTGGTATACAAAAAACGCCAAAGGGGAAATCATTTATCCGGAAGGGACGGACTGGACGGATGTGGCGGACCTGAACTATGACAACCACGACATGCGCAAGGCCATGACCGAGGCCATGATTTATTGGGTCCGGGAAGCCGGTGTCGACGGGTTCCGCTGCGACGTGGCCGATGCCGTGCCGGCCGATTTCTGGAAAGAGGCGATTACGGCCATCCGCAATACGGCCGCCCGTCCGATCCTCATGCTGGCGGAAGGGAATGATCCGGAAACCTTCAAGGGCGGTTTCGACATGAACTATGGCTGGGATTACATGAATGCCCTGCGGGATGTGTTCTGCCGGGATTCCTCTGCGCGGAAACTGATCGCCGTCGATGCCGACGAATATGCGAAAATCCCGCTCGGCAAAGTCAAATTGCGCTTCATCACCAACCATGACGAGGCGACGAAAAAGTCGACGGTGGATGAATTCGGCGGCAAGCAGGGTGCACTGGCAGCCTATGTTTCAGCCATTTTCACCCATGGCGCCGCCCTGCTTTACGGCGAGCAGGAAGTGGCTTATCCCGATACCATCAACTTCTTCCGTTACCAGCAGGTGGATTGGAATGCCAATGCCGATGTCCGAGCGGCCTACCGCCGGATCAACCATATTTTCCGGGACCATCCCGTCCTGCACGGAGATGGCGTGGATTCCTTCACCGATGATGATGTCCTGATGTACGAAAAGCGCGGTGAAAACAACCGGTACCTGGTCATGGTCAATGTCCGCGATTCCAGTTTTGCCGTGAAGACCCCTTCTGCCTGGCAGAATGTAGAATTCACGAACCTGGTTACGGGCAAGAAGGGCCGTTCCGGTGCCCGGGTGCCCCTGAAACCCTATGAATACAGGATTCTCATGAAATAATGCATATATGAAGAAGGCATTGACAATGATCGGATTATCTGTGGCCATGGCCTGCTCGTGCCAGGGACCTTCCGTGGACTTGTCCGCCGTTGCGGAAGCGACGCCGGAGCAAGTGCAGCGGGTCGAGCCGCTGTTCTGGTGGGTCGGCATGCAGACGCCGCTCCAACTCCTGGTCGGCGGGCCGGGCATCGGCGGGTATGACGTGACCCTGGAAGGCGGTACCGGCGTCCGGGTGAAGTCCGTCCACCAGGCGGACAGCCCCAATTACCTGTTTGTGGACGTGGAAGTGGCCGCTTCTGCGACTCCGGGGACCTACTGGCTGGTGTTCAGCAAGGGGAAGGAACAGTTCAAGTATCCGTACGAAATCGCCGCGCGGGAGGAAGGCTCGTCCAAGCGGACGAGTTTCACCACGGCGGACATGATTTATCTGATTTTCCCGGACCGGTTTGCCAACGGCGATCCGTCCAATGATAACACGCCCGACACGATTGAGAAAGTGGACCGGAACGTGCCGCTGGCCCGTCACGGAGGTGACATCCAGGGAATTATCGACCACCTGGACTATATTTCCGAATTGGGTGCGACGACCATTTGGTGCACGCCGATGCTGCTGGATGACCAGGATTTCGAATCCTATCACGGCTATGCCTGCGGCGACTACTACCACATCGATCCGCGGATGGGCTCGAATGAGCTTTACCGGCAGTTCGTGGCCAAGGCGCATGAGAAGGGACTCAAGGTCATCATGGACATTGTCACCAACCATTGCGGGACATTCCACTGGTGGATGAAAGACCTGCC
>CADBPH010000010.1 GCA_902796455.1 uncultured Bacteroidia bacterium | reverse complement strand
TCCGGAGCCGCCGCCATTACCTATTCCATCCTCAACATCGCCCGTGCAGGAGACCACATTGTGTCCGCCAAGACCATCTATGGCGGGACATACGACTTGTTGCAGCATACCCTGGTCCCCTACGGAATCTCCACGACCTTTGTGGATCCGTCGGATTTGTCGAATTTCGAAAAAGCCATCCGCCCCGAAACCAAGGCCCTGTTCATCGAAAGCTTCGGGAACCCCAATTCAAACCTCATTGATATAGAAGCGGTTGCGGCCATCGCACACGCGCATGGAATCCCCCTGTTGATTGACAACACCTTTGCGACCCCCTACCTGCTGCGGCCGATAGAATACGGCGCCGATATCGTCATCCACTCTGCGACCAAATTCATCGGGGGACATGGTACGGCGATCGGAGGGGTTATCGTGGATTCCGGCAAATTCGACTGGAAGGCCTCCGGGAAATTCCCCCAGTTCACAGAGCCGGACTACAGTTATCACGGGATCGTTTTTGCAGACGCCGTCGGCCCCGCCGCCTTCATTACCCGTGCCCGTGCCATCCTGCTCCGGGATACCGGCGCAACCTTGTCCCCTGTCAGCGCCTTCATTTTCCTGCAAGGGATCGAAACCCTTTCCCTCCGGGTCGAACGGCATGTCTCCAACGCACTGAAAGTGGTCCAATACCTTTCGAATCATCCGAAAGTATTGAAAGTCAATCATCCTTCGCTTCCATCCCATCCCGACCACGCCCAGTATCTCCGGTATTTCCCGAACGGGGGCGGTTCGATTTTCACGTTCGAAATCAAGGGAGGCAGACAGGAGGCGTTCCGTTTCATCGACTCCCTGGAAATCTTCTCCCTGCTGGCCAATGTGGCCGATGTCAAATCCCTCGTCATCCATCCGGCAACGACAACGCACTCCCAGCTCACAGAAGACGAATTGGCCGACCAGGGCATTTACCAGAGCACCATCCGCCTGTCCATCGGGACGGAACATGTCGATGATTTGATTGCGGACCTCGACCAGGCATTTGACAAAATAGGATAATTTTTCCTATTTTTGTTTCATGATACATTTTCGGAAACTCCTGGCAGCCATCGTACTGCTGCCAGGGTTATTTGCCTGCACGGAAAGGACTTCCCCCGAAGAGGATTCCAGCGATTTTGTCGTTTTGACGGACGTGATACCGGATGCCATCCTGGAAATCCGGTATTTCGGCACCTATAACTTTGTCGGAGAACGGATTGACGGATACCGGCAACCCACGGCGCTCCTGACCCGGCAAGCCGCTGACAGCCTCAAGGCCGTCAGCGACGAAGTGATGCGTCAGGGATACCGCCTCAAGATCTACGACGCCTACCGTCCCCAATGTGCCGTGGATGATTTCAGCCGCTGGGCGGCCAACATCTCCGACACCCTCATGAAACCTTATTTCTATCCGGATGTCGACAAGTCCCAACTCTTCGAGCGGGGCTATATCATGGCGAAATCCGGGCACACGAGGGGGTCTACCCTGGATCTCACCCTGGTAGACATGACCTCTGGGAAAGAGCTTGACATGGGCGGCACCTTCGACTGGTTCGGAGAAGAATCCCATGCGGATTTCAGCGGCGACCCCGAAACCATGCAGTATACGGAAAACGGGCCGCTGACTGCATCCCAGTTCCACAACCGCATGATCCTCCGGAAAGCCATGGTCCGCCACGGGTTCAAGCCCCTGGCCGAGGAATGGTGGCATTTCACCCTGTCCGAAGAACCCTTCCCGGATACCTATTTCACATTCCCCGTCGAGGAACTCCGGAAAAACCGGAAGAAGAGAAATTAAACAAACCTGCTTATCCACTCGAACATGAAACGCTTCCTCCTTCTGGCCACCTTGCTCTGCAGCATGGCGGCACACGCCCAATCTCCCGACACCGCCGCCTTTGCCGCTGCGGAACCGTATCTGCTGTCCGCCCGGGCCGCATTATCAGATAACAATCTGGTCCTCAATCCCGTAACAGACTTCGACTGCGCAGACCCTTCCGTCGTCCGGATTGGAGATTGGTACTACTGCTTCGCCACGGGCTTCCCCATCCGGATTTACCGCAGCAAAGACCTCTGTTCCTGGACTTTCTACCGCAATATGTTCCCCGGACCCCGCCCGGCCGATCCCTATGGGGACGGGAAGCTGGACCCGATGAAAACCGGCGTCACCAGCCGAATCAACTACTGGGCGCCCAGCCCGGCACTGATCGGGGGGAAAGTGGTCGTCTACCTGACCCTTTTCGTATCAATGGAAAATGACCGGCAGGTTGTCTGCGTCGCCGACGACATTGACGGCGAATTCCGCTATGCCGGCACGCTGAACGTTGGGACGCCGGAGCATCCGACCCCGCAGGACGGCCAGTATTTCCGGGACGACGACGGACGGCACTACCTGGTCTACGGAGACGTCAACAGCAAGGGGAATTACGTGCGGGAACTCGCCCCGGACGGGCTCACATACCGCAAAGGCAGCAAACCGCACTACATCACCACCGCGTATGAAGGCGGCTATATCTACAAGCATGGCGGCATGTATTACTACTTCTGTTCCAAGGGGTACTACAACACGGCCGACTATACCCTCTGCCTGTCCGTCTCGGATTCCCTGACCGGGGAATGGCCGGAACCGGAGCCCGTCCTGAAATCCGACCGGCCGGATGCCATCCTGAACGGGGCGGGGCACAACGGAGAAATTTTCCCTGACCGGAAAGGGCGCCTGTTCATGGTCATGCATACGCATTGCGAGGGGCTGATCCCCCGGCGGGGCAACTACCATCCGCGCCCGATGATGCTCATGGAACTGAAGGAAATCGATGGAAAACTGACCTTCGTCAATCACAAAGGCGAACCGACAACCCGGCCGGAGTGGCTCGTCAACCACCCCGACCTTTGATCGAAATTTTCAAGACTTACCCCCTACGGCTCCGCGATGAAGGGCTGGAGATATTCTCCGATGCGGTCCAGCCAGGTATAGCTGCCCGTTCCCGGAGAAGCTTCCCGCTGGAAGCAATGCGGCCGGAGGGCCAGGGTGTGCAGTTCGCACTGGATTCCCATGCTGCGCATCTTCTCCCATACCTTCACGGAATTCATGGAAGCCCATTTGTCGGCATCGCCGTGAATCAGCAGCATCGGCGCCGTATCCAGGTCGAAGGAGAACTCCGGAGCCAGGACGGAATCGTCCTCGTTGCCGCCGCGCGTGTTGTTCCAATCAAGCCCGTCCGATTGCGCATAAGCCGGATAAATCCCGATTCCCCACTGCACATTGCAAGGGATCTTGTCGATCGCGTCGATGGGCAGCTAGGAACGGTGCCGGGAAGAAGTGACGCCCATCAGGGTCAGGTGACCGCCGGCCGAAGAGCCCATGATGCCGATCCGGTCCGGATCCAGCCCCCGCGACGCAGCCTCGCTGCGAACGATGCGGATCGCCCGCTGGAGGTCTTCCCAGGCTGTCGTATGCTTGGCCAGACCTTTGGGACGCGGCGTGCGGTATTTCAGGGTAACGACCGTTACGCCCATGGCGTTGAGGTACCGCCGAGCCGGCGCGACCTCAAACCCGTCGGGGTTATTCCCGGTATAACTGCCGCCGGAATAGATGATTTGGATTGCCCGCGTTTTCCGCACGGCCGGGATGTGCCACTCCAAGTACGGCTTGCACTGATGTTCCTGGAAGTCAGGCATTTTCCCCTCCGGCCACACGTCCTCGACAATCCGTTCGGCCCGGTCCCCGTCGCCCGGGTAACGTTTCATCAGGTCGACCGGATCGCCCAGCGGCCCGAGGAATCCCATCTGGGTCATGAATTCCACGCCCCGTTCGAATCCGTAAGCGCCATGCCCCTTGCCCGGGTACAGGTGCAGTTCGGCAGGGACGCCCATCCGGCGCAACTGTCTGTAAACAAGCGTAGACCCATTCGGAGAATACGGATCTGTCCCGCCATGATGCAGACTCATCGGACAGGTCTTTTCATCAAAAGCAAAGACTTTGCTCAGAGACACGTCCGCCCCGTAGCCTTCCCGGACAGCCGGCGTCCCGGTCTGCCCGTCCGTCGTCACATAAGCGGGCGCATTGACAATCGCCCAGTTGATGTGGCAAGGGACTTTATCCAAGTCATCCACAGGCGTATACGCCCGGGTTTGCGAGGAAGTCGCCAGCAGCAGGGCCAGATGCGATCCGGCCGACATGGATATCACCCCGATCTTTTCCGGATCGAACCCGCGGCGCTCCGCTTCGCTGCGGACCATGCGGACCGCCCGCTGACCGTCTTCCCAGGCTGTCTGGTAAATCGGCAAGCCTTCCGGACGGGGGGTCCGGTAAACGAAATTGACGCATTGCACCCCCAGTTTCGTCAGTTCTTTATGCCAGAAATCAATCAATCCGACATCACAGCAGTTCATATACGACCCGCCTGAAATCAGGATCATGCAGACGCCTTTCCGGACAGCCGGGTCCGGCGCTTCGAACCACTCCAGGTACGGCGTGCGGTATTTGTCCGGCTTGAATCCCTCTGCCCGGGATTCATCCGTCATCGCAGCGATCTGGTGCTGCTGGAAGTCTGGCATTTTCCCTTTCGGCCATACGGGCTCACGCTCCCAGGCAGACAGCTGCAACGTGATCAGGAGCAACAATAAACCAAGTAATTTTTTCATATCGGAGATTCTGTTTTGATTTCGCGTAGTAAAAATAATCATTTTTCCGCGTTCCTTGCCCAAATGATTTCGTATATTTGTATGAATGCGCAATAAAACGCATTACCTAATTGCATTTTACATCATGAAAAGAACAGTCACCATTATCGGAGCCGGCATGATGGGTTCAGCCCTGGCCTTCCCGGCCGCGGAAAACGGACATGAAGTCCGTATCGTAGGGACCTGCCTGGATGACGAAATCATCGACGGTTACATCAAAACCCACAAACATGAAAAATTCTGCCGGCCCTTCCCCGACAACGTCCAATATTACTATTATAAAGACTGGCAGAAAGCGGTCGAAGGCGCCGACTTCATTATCGGCGGCGTTTCCTCTTTCGGCGTAGACTGGTTCCTCGAGGAAATCCTGAAGAAACTGGACCCCTCCATCCCCGTTCTCTCCGTCACCAAAGGCCTGCGCGGGCTGGCGGACGGAACCCTGATCTCCTATCCCGGATACTGGGAAAGTGAACTGGCCAAAGTGGGCATCCACCGGACCATCAACGCCATCGGCGGCCCCTGCACCTCCTATGAACTCGTCTTCATGGACCCGTCCGAGGTCGGCTTCTGCGGGAAAGACCGAGCACAGCTTGAAATGATGAAAGAGACCATGCAGCGGCCCTATTACCACATCTCCCTGACCGATGACGTCATCGGGCTGGAAAGCGCCGTCGCCCTGAAAAATGCCTATGCGATGGCCGTGACCCTCGCCGTCGGCCTGAACATCCGCTGGCACGGCGAGGATGAGCCGCAACATTATAATTCCCAGGCGGGTACCTTTACCCAAGCCGTCCGTGAAACCCATGCCTTGATGCAGATGCAAGGCGGCACCTTCGATGCCGAAGCCATCGGTCTGGGCGACCTGTATGTCACCATCTTCTCGGGCCGGACCCGGCGCTGCGGCGTCCTGATGGGCAAAGGCATGAATTACGACGAAGTTACCGAAGCGCTTGCGGGCATTACGCTCGAATCGCTGGTCATCACCCGCGTGATGGGCGAGGCGGTCCGCAAAAAGGCTGCGCTGGGACTCCTTGACCTGAAGAATTTCCCGCTGCTGATGCACATCGTCGAAATTCTCGACAAGGGAATGGCCGACGCCGACCTCCCTTGGGAATCGTTCACCTTCAACAGTTTCCGTTAATCCATGAAACCGACAAAGCACAGTTTCCAGTACTGGCAATGGCGCGTGATCATCTGCTCGATGATCGGCTATTCGATGTTCTATTTTGTCCGGAAGAACTTCTCCTTCGCCATGCCCGCCCTTTCCCAGGAATATGGAATCACCAACACCGATTTCGGTATTATCCTGACCCTGGTAGGGATCATCTACGGCGTTTCTAAACTGATCAACGGTTTCATCGGAGACCGGGCCAATGCCCGCTGGCATCTGATTATCGGACTGACGGTCTGCGTCATCCTGAACTTCCTCTTCGGATGGAGCGACAAGATTTCCACCCTGATTACCGGCCAGACTTCCGGACCGGACTTTGTCGGCACCATGGTGGTCATCATGGGGGTGTTGCTGGTTCTCAACAACATTTTCCAAGGATGCGGGTTCCCACCTTGCAACCGGCTGATCAACCACTGGGTACCGCCCCAGGAACTGGCCATGAAAACGTCCATTTGGAATACCTCGCACTCCATCGGAGCGGGCGTCCTGGCCGTTCTCTGCGGCTACCTGATCGGGACAACCGGTGACTGGCGGCAGTGCTTCTGGGTTCCGGGCTATATCGCCGCCTTTGGCATCCTGTTTATTTTCATTACTTTACGGGATACGCCCAAGTCGGTCGGCCTGCCGGAACTGCCGAACACCAAGACTGAACTGGACGACAACGACACCAACAAGGCCTACCGGGCGTTTGTCCGCAAGAAGGTGTTCCTGAATCCGATCGTCTGGATTCTGGCCACGACGGACATGTTCGTATATGTCGTGCGGTTTGCCGTCCTCGACTGGGGCCCGACCTTCCTCAGCCAGATGTCCGTCCCGCTTTCCCCGCAACTGGCCGGATGG
>CADBPH010000009.1 GCA_902796455.1 uncultured Bacteroidia bacterium | reverse complement strand
CGAATCACTTGAAAACCACTTTGCAGACGGAGAGTTTGTAGTTCCCGTTCTTGGAAGCCTTACCCTGGTAGAAGAGCCAGATGCTTCCGTCGTTGTCCTGGAAGACTCCCGGATGCCCGCTTTCACCTGCATGCCAGGAACCGGGTTCGCCGTTCTTATAAAGCAATCCGTCAGGTTCGATACGGGTGAAATGGTACCCATCCTTGGACGTTGCCAGGCCGATCATCTGGAGCTCATGGTTGTAGGCTCCTGCGTAGAACATGTACCAGAAACCCTTGTACTCGATAACTGTCGGAGCCTCGATGCAGTGCTGCTCCCATGGCAAGTCGGGTTTGATGAAAGGTGCGTCCACTGACAGGAGGGTCCATTTGTCCGGTCCGTAATCGCTGCCGTATGGAGCTTCGGCCATGCCCAGCATCTGGTTGGTCTGGGTCTTGTCGCGGGTGGCGAACATGAGAATCATCTTGTCGCCTACGCGGTAAACCTCAGCATCTATCGAGCGGTCGATCGACCACTGGGTAGAAGGGACGAAAATCGGCTCGTCGAAGGTGTTGACGAAAGTAATGCCATCCTTGCTGGTGGCGTGCCAGATGTTATTGTTGTTGTGGGCAGGTCCCCAGCGGCGCTGGTAGAACAGATGTATCTGTCCGTCGATTATCTTGACACAGGGTGCGACTCCTCCCCATATTTGGTTCCCCTTGCTGTCGCGGAGGTCGAGGTCTCCGACACGCTTCCAGTGAATCATGTCGGTGCTTTCGGCGATTCCTGAATGCCATCCTTTCCTTTCCGGAGACGCGCCGCCCGGAGCCAGGCTGTCCACATAGGATGTGATTGAATAATACATCAGATACCGGTCTCCGAAATGGATTACAGTAGGATCTTTTGCGAAGGGTACACCGGTCCTGGTGTCGTCTCCATATTGCATCTCGTCCATCGGGACAAGTTCAACGGTGGCAGGGGTCCGCTGGCACGCTGCGGCTGCGATGATTGCAATCGTCAAGAGAATCTTTTTCATGTGGCAGTAGGTAGTCTTAATGCAAATATAGGTTTTTAACTTTTCACAATGATTGTTTCTTTTTACATTTGTAAAAAAACGGCCGGACGATGAGGATGACCCTGTCTATTGCCAACCATATAAACGAAGATACATGAGAGTTTTCAGGCTAACCTTGCTGCTGGTCCTCGCTTCCATGGGGCTGATGACTGAGGGATGTTCCTCAGGAAACCGGAAAGTCGGAGAGGACACACAGGATGATTTCCGTATGATGATCCGACTGTGGCCGGCACACCATGACCTTCCTGAGCTGACGGACCAGCTCATACTGTCATTGAAAAAATACGACTTCTGTGACGAGGTATGGCTATGCTACAACGATCCTATGGGACATGCTGCCGGGTGGCACGCGCCACACGTAAAAGCTGCCGGTGTCGCCGCCCGGAAATTCCGTGACGCGGGTATCATTCCTTCGGCTCAAGCTGTTTTCCTCGGGCATGGCGACGGGGTCATCGTGGGGTCATACAACGGGCCTGTCAAGGACTCTACGATTCACTGGGGAACCATGGTCGGTCCTGACGGAAGCGTTTGTATGTCTGTCAATTGTCCCAGGCAACCTGAGTATCTTGCGTATATGGAAAAGACCGCCATGGCCTATGCAGGTGCATCCCAACCTTATAGTCTCTACATTGACGATGACCTGAGGATCACCCAGCACCCGCCTGCAACCGAAGGGTGTTTCTGCGATCTTTGCGTCGGCCTCTTCAATGAGGAATACAAGCATTCCTTTACCCGCACTTCTCTTGTCGGGGCCCTCCGGTCCAACAAGGACGGCGGCATCCTGCGGAAGGAGTGGATCGCTTTCAGCCAGGAAAGCCTGGCCGGGATAGCGAGAGCCGTCGCCCGCGGAGTCCACAAAGTGTCACCGCAGACCCGGATGGGTCTGCAGCATGCCAATTTCCATCACAAGCTCCTGGAGGGGTGGGACTGGAATCCCGTCTTCAAGGCCATGGAGGAAGAGACCGGGCTTACTCCGGTTTCCCGTCCGGGCCACGGCTTTTACAATGACCATGAGCCCCGTGGGATGATCAAAAAAGGCATGGGGATCGCGCGGCAGATACGGAGGCTTGATCCCGGGATCACTGAAATCGCTCCGGAGATCGAAGGTTATGAGCATAAGGCCACGGGAAAATCGCCCAAGTCGATCTGCGTTGAGACGATGTACTATCTCTCCATGGGGGCGACCCAGATGAGTTATGCAATCATATGTGCCGCAAATGAGCCTTTGTCGTGGTACGCGGACAATTATTTCAAGGCGCTGTCCTTGTGGAAGCCATTTGCCAGGGAGTACGCTTCTTTCAACAAGGGGACATATCCCGCCGGGATCGATCCGTACATAAGCCCTTCTTTCGTTTGCCGGGATGTCGGACCGGGTGAGGATTCTTGGGCCTGGACTACGACGAAGGCCGGAGAGCAGGCTTTCCCGCTGGTGCCCCTTGGCTTCCCGTTCGCTCCGGAAGCAGAGAAACCTTTGGTGAGGATGCTTGATGAAGAGGCGGTGCGGAGTATGGGCGATGAAGAATTGTCGTCATTGCTTTCAAATGGAGGGACCGTGGTCGACAGGTTGTCATGGAAACAACTGGAAAGCAGGGGATTGGTTGCTGATTTCCTGAAGGCTGAGGCGCCTGTCCGTGATGTCGCCGGCGATCTTGGGGACGCATCGGTACTCGGGAACGGGAACTATTCCAAGGCTGTTTCGCGCATCCGTTTTTACCAGAAGGGGAGCGGACGCCTGGCTGTCGTTCCATCTTATTCCGATGACATGAACGGGGCATCCAGACTCGCGATGCTGCATGCATTCGACTGGGCTTCCGGTAACAGGCTTCCCGCCGTCCTGGAGAGCTTTGCCCAGAGCGCGGTGATTCCCAGAACGGACAGCGAGGGTCGTCTCCGGTCGATAGCCCTGATGAACTGTAGCATCTCCGATCAGGAGGGGTATCTTCTGAGGGTGCGTACGGGAGATTCCCGGGCATGTGAATTCATATGGAAAAGGCGTGGCCAGAAGGATGTCAGGATCAAGCCCTTGCGCGACGGAAATGATGTGCTTTTGGAAGTGCCTGTGCTTGAGGGCTGGGATTTCGGCTGGATCGCATTACGGCCTTTGAAGAAGTAGTTGCAGAGGCCTGACCCCGACATCCCATGAGGAAGTGATGGCGCAATGAGTTTTTGTAAATAAACGATAATACTGTGAAAAATGAGAGGGAGATTATTCAGGATTAAAGCCCGGTGGTTTTTATTGACCGTCAGCCTTATGGCGGTGGCATGTACGTCGGGGGCGGGGCAGACCGGAGAGACCAAAACAACTTTTCAGACAGCCCAGGCGTGGAATCCCTATCTGGACAACCGCGCTGATGCGGTCATGGTCTATGGGGTCGGCGGCAACCCTTCCGATCCGGCCGCGCTGGAGGGACGTCTTGCCTCGTGGCGGGAACGGGGCTATACGACCCATTTCATGACCGGCATTGCCTGGGGAGGATATCAGGACTATTTTACCGGGAAATGGGATGGCGCCTGGCATCTGGATGAGGGGCAGGTGCAGCAAAACGGCGATACCATCTGGCATGGCCACATCGTTCCGTACATCGTTCCTACAGAGAATTTTCTGGCGTATTTCAAAGAAAAGATCATCAAGCGGGTCATCGATGCCGGCGTCAATGACATTTTCCTGGAAGAGCCCGAGTTCTGGGCACGCAGCGGGTACAGTGAGAGCTTCAAACGCGAGTGGCAGGATTATTACGGGACACCCTGGCAGCCGCAGGATGCGTCACCCGAGGCGACATACCGATCCTCCAAACTCAAGTACCATTTGTATTACCGTGCGCTGGATCAGGTATTTACCTATGCAAAAGCGTATGGACGCTCGCTGGGTCGGGAAATCCGGTGCTATGTCCCCACGCATTCGCTCCTGAATTATTCCCAGTGGGGGATTGTTTCTCCGGAAGCATCTTTGGCGTCACTGTCCTGTGTGGATGGCTACATCGCGCAAGTGTGGACCGGAACCTCCCGGACACCGGATTATTACCAGGGCGTTTCCCGGGAAAGGGTATTCGAGACCGCCTATCTGGAGTACGGCTGCATGGCGTCCATGACATTGCCGACCGGCCGCCGGGTCTGGTTCCTGACCGATCCCATCGAAGACCGGCCGCGCGACTGGGACGATTTCAAGCGGAATTATCAAGCTACATTTACCGCGCAGCTCCTCTATCCACAAATCGCGGATTTCGAGATTATGCCCTGGCCGGAACGGATTTACCGGGGGCTGTACCGGAAAAGCCCGGATTCCGATGAACGGATCCGGATTCCCCGGGACTTTGCCTCCATGATGCAAGTCATGATCAATGCCGCGCGGGATATCCCCGTGACCAACCGGCGCCTGAACGGGTCGCAAGGAATTTCAGTCCTGATGGGCAACTCCTTGATGTTCCAGGTATTCCCTACACACGACGGTTACAGTGACCCGCAGTTTTCCAATTTCTTTGGGCTCGCCATGCCGCTACTCAAGCGCGGTGTCCCGGTCGGAATCACGCATATTGAGAATCTGGGCTACAAGAAAGCGCTTCGGGAGGTGAAAGTCCTGCTGATGACGTATTCCAACATGAAGCCACTGGATCCGCGGGCGCATCAGCATCTGGCCGATTGGGTGCGCTCCGGAGGACACCTGATCTATTCTGCGACGGATTCGGATCCCTTCCAGCAAGTGAAAGAATGGTGGAATACCGGTGAAAACCATTATACTGCGCCGTCCGATCACCTGTTCTCGTTAATGGG
>CADBPH010000008.1 GCA_902796455.1 uncultured Bacteroidia bacterium | reverse complement strand
TTTCCTCACCATGGGTTCCAATATCGGTTCCTGCGTCGTGGCGGTGATCGCGGGTATCACCAGCGGGACCAACGCCAAACGTACGGCCTTGATTCACTTGTTGTTCAACTGTTCTGGCGTGGTCATTTTCTTGCTGGCGGCGCTGGGACTGGGGCTTTTCGATATTTCTTACGGAACGCTCTTCGAAAAGGTTTTCCCTTCTGCCCCGCAGGTGCAGCTGGCCATGTTCCATACCTTCTTCAATACGGTGACGGTTGCGCTCATGCTTCCTTTGACCGGGGGGATGGTGGCGCTGGTGAAGCGTCTGATTCCGGACAGGCCGCTGGCGCCGGATGCGGAATTCGCCCTGCAATATGTGAATGACAACATGCTCCGGACGCCGCCTATCGCGGTCTCCCAGGTGAAACGGGAGATCCTGCGGATGGCCGATATCGCCCTGCTGAACGTGGACCGCAGTCTCGAAATGGCGACGCAGCTGGACTTTTCGGCACTGGCGCAGTTCCAGCGTGACGAACGTCAGCTGAACTTCATCAACCAGGAATTGATCGGGTTCGTGGTGCGGCTCAGCGGCAAGCGGGGCCTCGGCGAGAAAGACCGGGCGTATCTTTCCGGTACCTACCGGAGCATCCGGGATTTGGAACGGATCGGCGATTATGCCGAAAATATCGTGGAATATGCCACGGCGCTCGCGGATTCCGCCCAGCAGTTCTCCGATGACGCCAAATACGAGATCAGCCAGCTGAAGACCTTGCTGCACCAGTTGTACGATTATGCCATGGACGCTTATCAGAACGAGAATTTTGCGTCCCTGGATAAAGCGAATGTCGTTGAGGAGGAGATCGACGATTATACGCAGCGGATGGAAGAAGGCCACATCGCCCGGATGGAGAAGGGGATTTGCACTCCTTCCGTCGGGGCCCAGTACCTGGAGTTGTCTTCCAACGCAGAGCGTATCGCGGACCACATGATCAACATCGCGAAGTCGATCCGGTCCCTGAAAGTCAGCTAGTTTGTTATTGATCCCCTTGTCGGGTCATGTAGCGTGCGTATGCTTCGCAGAGGCGCTGCTTGGCCCGTTTGCTTTGCTCCTGTCTGGGGTGGAGCATGTCGAATGCGTGGGTCTTTCCGTGGTAGACGTCTACTTTCGCTTCTACGCCGGCGTCCTGGAGATTTTTCACATAGGTGAGCGTCTCCGCATAGAACGGTTCGCCGTCGGCTACGAAGGTGTAGCAGGGCGGGAGATTCGAATAATCCGTTTCGCGGGCAGGGGAGGCATATTTGTCGACGCTTTCCGCGCCGTACTGGTCGCCCAGGTAATGCTTCCAGCCCCAATGGTTCCTTTTCGTGTTCCAGATCCGTCCGTGGTTGTCGGCCGAGGTGGCGGTGTCTTCGCTGTCCAGCATCGGATAGAGCGGCAGCTGCAGGGCGATGGGAATCTCGCCTTTGTCGCGGGCGTACATGCAGATGGCTGCCGCCAGTCCGCCGCCTGCACTCTCGCCTCCGACAACAATCCGTTCCGTGTCGATTCCGAGTTCCGCGGCATGGGAATACATCCACTCCAGTGCGGCGTAGCAGTCTTTCAACGCGGCGGGGTAGGGCGCTTTCGCGGCCAGCCGGTAGTTCGGGCACACGACGACGGCTCCGTATTTTTCGGCCAGCATTTTTCCGCAGGACATATCCACCATATACGCTCCGCCGAGCATGTATCCGCCGCCGTGGATCCACAGGATGCCGGGAACAAGGCCCTTCTTCTCTTTCGGCTGCAATACCCGCATCCTCATTTTCACGCCCTCATTCGTGATACGGACGGTGCTGGAGGACAGCGTTTTACCTCTACCGTAAAAAATGGAGAGAAGCAAGAGGAGAAGGGTCATTAACATTTTCGGAAGAATTCTCGGGGTCAGTCTGCCTGCTTGCATTAGCAAATTTCGTGCGAATGCCATCCGGTTTATTCCTTCCGGGGCTTCATCAGCGGAAGGCCCTCGTGCCAGGCGGTGCCGATTTTCTCACCGATGGCGTAGTAGTCGTTCCGCATCTGGTCGAAGGCGAAGGCGTTCAATTTACCGGCATCGATTTTTCCCTTCTCGTCGAGGACCTTTTCATCGGCCAGGACGTTGACAATTTCGCCCAGGACGCGGAGACCGTATGGCTGGTCCTGGAATTCAACGACTTTGCACTCGAGCGTGACCGGGTAGTCGGTGACGACAGGCGCGTCGACGTTCTCGCTTTTGACGGCGTGCAGGCCGCTTACGGCGAATTTATCCGGGTACTTGTTGCCGCTGGCGGTCCCCAGGTAATCGGATTCCTTCAGGGTGTCGGTTCCGGGGATGGAGAGGGTGAAAGCGTTGCGGTCGCGCAGGTTCTTTACCGTTTTGTGGGATGCTTCCAGGTTCAGGGCCACCATGTTCGTATCCACGATGCCGCCCCAGGCCATCATCATCACGTCCACACTGTTATCTTCATTGTAAGTCCCGATCATATACGTAGGCATCGGGAAGAGGTAGGGTTTTGCTCCTAAAGATTTCATGATGATTTATTTATCAATATTGACGATGTTGTATTTGCGGGTGCCCAGGCCGATGGATTCGGCGTATTCGGTGATGTGCGTCCCGTGCTGGCGGTTGATCCGCTCCTGGAGGGGCTTGGAATCGTCCCCGGAGGCATCGGTGTGGTGGAAAACCAGATCCAGGCAAGCCTGGTCAAGGGCGACGGGGTCGGTGGACGCCAGGACGCCGATGTCCTTGAGCCGGGGTTCGGCCGGCGAGCCGTCGCAGTCGCAGTCAACGGACATGTTGTTCATGACGTTGATATAGACAATGTTTTTGCCGTCCTGCTTGAAGTAGTTGTGTACGGCCTGGGCCGCGGCGGCCATCGACTCCAGGAATCCGTCCTGGTTGTCATCCATCCAGCGGGTGGTGCTGCGGCCGGCGGAATGGATATACAGTTTCCCGGCGGATGATGCCACGCCGATGCTCTGGTTCTTGAGCACGCCGCCGAATCCGCCCATCGCATGGCCTTTGAAATGGGCCAGGTTGATCATGAAGTCGTAGTTCTGCAGGTGGCTTCCCACGCGGTCGTATTTGATCCATTTGTCGTCGGTTACGGGGATGTCCATCGTCCCTTCGGCATCCATGATGTCTACGGTCGCGATCTTGTTGTAACCCCGTTCTTCAATGACTTTGAGGTGGTTGGCTGTTGTGGCACGGCTGCCGCCATAGGCGGTGTTGCATTCGACCAGCGTGCCGTTGACGGATTGCACCAGGTCTTTGATGAGTTCCGGACGGAGGTGGTTGCTCTTGGCGGATTCGCCGGTGGAAATCTTGACGGCCACCCGGCCGCTGGCTTTCACGCCGAGGGCCTGGTAGATGCGGACCAGCCCTTCCGGCGTAATGCTGGCCGTGAAGAAGACGGTCGGGGTTTCCTGCGCGGGAACACTTGCGCTTTCTTGTCCGGCTTTGTTGACGGGTTCGGAGCATCTGGATGCTGAAAGAATCAGCAGCATCGATGCCAGGAGGGGGAAATACGTGTGCGGTTTCATCGGTTGTCTGTTTAACATGCCGCTAATTTCGGAATTATTTTTTTATTATCCCAGGAACGCCCGTGGCGTGATCTGGGTCGTGTTCTTGAAAACCCGGCTGAAGTGGTGGACGTATTCGAAACCCAGCAGGTGGGCGGTTTCGCTCACGTTGTAACCTTGCATCAGCAGATTCTTGCCTTTCTCCACGATATAGGAGTGGATGTAGCCGATGGCCGTGCCGCCCGTCGCCTTGTGGATCATATCGCCCAGGTAGCGGGGAGAATAGGCCAGTCGGGAAGCGCAGTAGCTGACGGAAGGGACCCCCAGCTCCAATTGTCTGCCTGCTTCGTAGTAGTCCGCCAGCAACTGGTGGAAGCGCTTGAGGATGTCGGACGAGTCTTTGTCCTCGGCGGAGACCTGCCGGAAGTAGATGCGCTGGCAGTATTCCAGGATTAACTGGATGTAGCCCAGCAGGATAGCCCGCAGTGTCGGGGAGTCTTCATTTTCCTGCATTTC
>CADBPH010000007.1 GCA_902796455.1 uncultured Bacteroidia bacterium | reverse complement strand
GTTCAGGTACAGCTCGGCGACGCGCATCTGCGGATCCATGAAGATATGGGAGGTACTCTTGGTCCCGTACATTCCCTGCCAGTATTTGTTGCAATAGTAACCGGTGTTGGAATAAGACTGGAGCTGGTTGTCGCGCGTTCCCCATTCGATTCCGAATTCGACATTGTTCTGGCCGGAAATCGTGGTTCCGGGATAGCGGCCCAGTTCCGGGTCGTAGTAAATGTTGATCGTTCCGGTCACGTACTGGTTGGTAGAACCGTCGTGGACGATGCAGATGTCGAAGCGCGGGTCGCGGTTGGAATAGGGATCCTGCTCGTTGTAATGGCCCAGGGCGGCAGCTGCGGCGCGGTCGGCCTCGGTGTTGAGCGGGTCGCCCCATTTGGTTTCGAACTTGTCTACGAAGTTCTGGGTCGGGCAGGTACCGGCGCCCTGGACGTTACCCGACTGCGGGTAAGCAAATTGCGGCCGCATGTTGGCTGCATTGTCCGCCTGGCTGATCGTATAGAACCAGACCGCCTCGTTGGTAGCACTCTTGTTATAGTAATTGTCGCTGTAGTTCTCGATCGGGAGCATGTCATAACCCCATTCAAGGGCGACTTCAAGGGCCTTGGCGCAAGCGTCGGCGGCCTTCTTCCAGTCTTCGATGCCTTCCTCGTTGTTCAGCGGGCTGGCTGCGAACAGCAGCGCGCGGGCAGCCAGGCCGTAGCCGCAGGCTCCGTTCGGCTGGAGCAGCGTGGAACCCTGCAGGTGGTTCGGCTCTCCGGGGAGGCCGTCCCGGCGCATGTAGCCGGCTTTCTCCAGGTATTCGGAACCCTTGATGATGTCTTCAGCCGCCCGTACGTAGGTCTCGTGGCGGGAAAGCCGCGGGAGATCCCATTCGTCGTCCGCACCGATGGTGTGGTCGATGTACGGCATGCCGCCGAAGAGCCGGCACAGGCCGAAGTGGGAGTAACCACGGAGCAGGTATGCCTGGCCGAGGAGGTCGTTGTACTGCTGCTCGGTGATGTTGCGGCAGTCGTCGATGTGCTCGATTGTCAGGTTGCATTTGCGGATCATGGCGAAGCAAGAGGCGCAAATCGGCTTGTTGTCGGCACGGGACGTATCAAAGGTCAGCATTTCAATCAGGTCCTGGTTCAGGTTGCACTGCTTGAAGTTCAGCTGGGTTACGCTGAGCGCGCCGCAGTCAGCCGCATCGGTGGTGTTTACCCACGCGAGCCGGTAGTACTGGAACAGGTCGTAGTAGAACGGGAACACGTTGTGGATGGACTGTTTGTTCGTTCCGCCGTTGGAATCGTACGTGTACGAGAAATAGTTCCAGAAATTGGTATAAGTGCTGAAGATGTCCTCTTCCGCCAGACCCAGTTCCGGGTCGACGTCCAGGTAATGGCAGGAAACAGCCATACCCGGGCACAGGAACAGGACGAGGAGATAAGATAATATTCTTTTCTTCATAATTCCAATGTCATTAGAAGTTCGCTTTGACGCCCAGCTTGACGGTCCTCAGGATCGGGTAGGCCGGGGTGGTTACGTTGTTGCCGGACGGCTCGAGTTCCGGGAATTTGGTGAACGTGAAGAGGTCGTTGCCGGTCAGCATCACGGTCAGGGCATCGATACCCGCTTTGCGGAGCACGCCTTCGGAGTTGAACGTATAGGAGAGCATCAACTCTTTGAGGCGGATGAAGTCCGAATTACGCCACGTATAGTCCTGGACCTGGAGGTCATAACCCGGGGAATTGGCCGTACCGCCGCCCCAGGCGTACATCAGGTCAGAGAACATCACGACCGGAGCTCTCGAGTTCTGGTTGTCCGGCCGCCAGTAGTCCACGTACTCTTCGTGGACGACGTTGTAACCCTGGAGGAACGGAACCGTCACGGCCCGGCGGGCATACATATATTTATTATGCGTGCCGGTGAAGAGGACATTCGCCCGGAAGCGCTTGTATCCGCCGCCGAAGTGGAAGGACCAGGTCATGGAAGGATAAGCGGATCCCTTGATCGTGTGGGCGTCGCCCATTTCGATGATGCCGTCGGGTTTGAAGTCGGTGTATTTGAAGACACCCGGCATCACGTTGTAGATCCAGGAAGTCGTGTAGGTCGGATAGCCGTGGATTTCGTCGATGGACTTGAAGTACCGGTCATCGACGGTGGTCGCACCGATCCGGGCGGCACCGTAAGCGGTCCCGACTTGTTTCTGGTATTCGGGCGTATAGGCTGCTTCCGCATAATTGAGGATGCGGTTTTCGTTCCATCCCGCGAGGGCGCCGGTCTGGAGATACCAGCCGTTGCTCCAGTTGTGGTGGTAGTTGAGCTCGACATCGAGACCGTGTTTCTTCAACTCACCGGCGTTGATCGGCTTGAAGGAAACGGAAACGAAGGCGGTGACGATCGGGGTCATCAGCATGTCGTACCGGTGCTCGTCGAAGAAGTCGAGATTCAGGGTCAAGTCATCGTTGAACCAGCCGAATTCGAAGCCGAGATCCTGCTTGAGCGCGGTCTCCCAACGGGCGTTCTCGTTGGCCGCGGAGCCTTCGACATAGTACTTGTTCTGACGGGATTCCTTTTCCCAGTAGGTGTAGTACAGCCAGTTGGCAGAAGAGCTGTCGGAACCGACCTTACCGATGGAATAACGGACCTTCATGGTGCTCCACCAAGGGAGGGCGTTCTTGAAGAACGGCTCGTCCGAGATGCGCCAGCCGGCGGCGATGGACGGGAACAGACCGAAACGGTATTTCGGGGAGAACTGCTCACTGCCGGTGTAACCGACGTTTCCTTCGAGCAGGTATTTCCCTTTATAGTCATACGTTACACGGCCGACCAGGGACTGGTTCCTGTGCGGGAAGGAAGCCCCGGAGTTTTCTTCGCGCTGCGAATACAGGGCGAGGGCGGAAACATTGTGCTTACCGGCGAATTTCCGCTGGTAGCGCAGGGCACCTTCCAGATAGAAGATGTACGAGATGCTGCTGGCGGTGTTCGTCTGGCTGATGCTGTACGGCTTGTCGTTCCAGACATAGTTGGAAGCCGTAGGGGTGTACCAGGGGTTGTCCGATCCGGCATCGACCCGGTCCCAGATGATGTCCCACTCCTGGAAACTCTTGTTGATGTCCATCTTGATCCGGGTGAATGCGGTAGTCAGGGAAACCTTTCCGGTTAACGAGAGGCCCTTGGTGATGAAGTCCAGTTTCTGGTTCAGGAGGAGGTCATTGGCGAAGGTGCTCCGCTCAGTGACCTTGATGTTCGGGCTTGCGATATAGGTGTACGGGTTCTCGTAGAACGCACCCATGTTGCTCGCAATACGGATTCCATGCTCGTCGGGATAATCCGGGTCCGGATATTTTTCCAGCGCCCATGCCGGATAATAAGCCGGATACAGGGTCGTCGGGCTCTGGTAGATTCGGCCGAACCACCAGTCGGAGTTACCGTCATGGAGGCCCCTCCTGTCCTGGAGGGTACCGCCCATCTTCACGGAGACCGTCGTTGTCGCGGTCGGGGTGAAGTCGAGGTTGAACCGGTAGTTGTACTGGTCCAGGGCGAAGGATTCGCTCTTGTACGCCTTGTTCTGCGGATCGAACAGACCCTTGGCGAGGGAACCCTCGTGGATGTAGTTCGCACCGAAGTAATACTTGACCTTGTCAGAACCGCCGGAAACGTTCGCGTGGATATTGTAATTGGTTGCGAAGTCCTTGAGGGTCTCGGCATACCAGTCGACGTCCGGATAACGGAGCGGGTTGGATCCGTCGGCATAGTACTGCAGCTCCTGGCTGGAGTACATGGAACCGAAGGAACCCTGGGCGCGGTATCCTGCGTTCACGATCTCGGAAACGGTCAGCGCGTCGATGTGCTTGGGCAGCCGCCACGGCGTACCGATACCGTATTCCAGGCTGACATTGAATTTCGGACGGCCCTTCGTACCGGTCTTCGTCGTGACGAGGATAACGCCGTTCGCACCCTTGGCACCGTACACGGCCGTTGCCGAAGCATCCTTCAGGACGGAAATGCTCGTGATTTCGTTCGGGGACAGGTACGTCAGTTCACGTTCGACGCCGTCCACCATGACGAGCGGGGTGTTACCGTTCCAGGAGGACAGACCGCGGATGGTGAAATTCTGGTTGTTTTCACCCGGTGCGCCGGAACCGTACGTTGAGTACGAGTTCATACCCGCCACCTTACCGCTGAGGGCAACGGACAGGTTGGTGGTACCGGCGAGTTCCAATTGTTCCCCCTTGACCTGGGAGATGGAACCGACGATACTTTCCTTCTTCTGTACGCCGTAACCGACGACAACGGCATCCTCCAACTGTTCCGCACTGGGCGTCAGCGTGATGACATAGTCAGCCGGTCCGGTAACCTTTTGCTCCCAGGAAGTAAAGCCCATCATGCTTGCCTGGATGGTCACTCCCACGGGGACATTGAATTTGAACCGACCGTCAGGATCGGTTTGTGCTCCGCCCAATGCCGGGTTGCCCGGCACAATCACCATGGCGCCGACCACCGGGACACCTTCGTCGTCCACGATGGTACCGGTCACAGTAACTTTATTCTGGGCCCACGCAGTGGCGAAGCCCAGAATCAGGAGCACGGTCATGAGTAATGATTTCCTCACATTCATAGTACCATTTTTGTTTATAATAATAGAGTATTGTTATTTCTTCAGGTTCAGGTATGCTTGGTTGATAATCAGGATCGGGCTGTCCCACAGCGGAAGGTTGTGGTAGCGGGTGTGTCCTTTGCTGCGGTCACCTTTGTACAGGCAGGATTTGAGGTCGTAGGCTTTTCCCGTAACCGGGTCGAAGTAGACCGTGTTCTGGAGATCGATTCCATCGATTTCGATGCTGACTTCCTTCCGTTCCAGGCAGCTGGAAGGCTCCTGGTCGGAGAACCAGAGGAAGACGCCGACGGTCTTTCCGTCCTTGCTCAGGCCGAGGGAGGAAAGGCGTTCCTCACCGCGGTAGGTGACCGTGAAGTCCTTCGACGGCTTGCAGTCAGCCGTGATGACGGCGGCCAGATTCCGGACGCCGTAGAAGCTCGGACGTTTGTAGCGGACCTTTCCGGACAGGTCGCAGCGGAGCTGCCCGAAGGACTGCAGCATGTAGTTGGTATACTGCAGGTCCACCATCGTGAAGACGCTCGAGGGGATCTCCATGCTCCAGTCGGTCAGCATGTGGCGGAGATTCCATTTTACCTGGCTGTATTCGGTCCATTCGAGGTTGGCCATCGCATGGCCGTACTCCAATTGGGACGGGCAGCCGCTTTCACCCTGGATCAGACGCATCTGCGGGGCGATGGCCTTGACGGTCGCATCCAGTTCCCGGACAGGCGCTTCGGATGCCTCGGGGCAGGGATAATACGTATGGTAGGTCAGGATGTCCAGCAAGTCGGCTTTGCCTTTTGCCTTGACGGACTCGAACACTTGCTTGACCCACGGAATGGATCCCGGCAGGCCGTGCAGGCCGAATGCCGCGATCGGGACCTTCTTGTCATGCTTGCGGATGGATTCCGCGGTGTTGATGTACAGGTTCGCGCACGCCTCCACGTTTTCCGGAGTGTGTTTGGGCTCGTTCCAGACCTCGTACATCCAGATTTTGCCTTTGTAGCGTTTGGCGACGGCTTCCACGTACTTGTTCCAGGCTTTGACGGTTTCCTTGTCCGTGAAGATGCCGGAACCGAGGTTGATGGATCCTTCCCCGTAGATCGGGTTGCTGTAGCACAGGCACATCCACGGTTTGACTCCGCGCTCGATCAGTCCGTCGACGATGTGGTCGAGCCAGGCGAAATCATATTTCCCTTTTTCTTTTTCCGTCTTGGCCCATCCGCTCTGCAGCCGGGCGTAGCCGATACCCAGTTCGACGAAATAGTCCTTGAACTGGTCGAAATCGGCAAAGTCGCGGTCGAGGGTCTCGCAGCCGATCGACCACCAGTATTGCTTCTGGAGGTCCGGGGCCGGCGTGACCAGTTCCCCGACTTCGGGCAATTTCACGGCGTTCAGCTTCATCTTCTCGTACGTGACGGACGGACGAAGCTGTGCGCGTGCCGGCAGGATGGCTGCGACGGCAAGCACACAGGCGAAGAGGATACGAAGAGTCTTGTTCATTTGCAGATTTTTTAGTTGTTGAGCGTGGTAAACGTTGTAGCGTTAAAGGTGAAACCCTCGGTGTAACGGAAGATTTCGGGCTCCTTCTGGTCCGGCTCCGCTTCGCGGACGAAGCTGCAGTTGTCGAAGACGAAGTTCTGCAGCGGATTTTCCGCCCTTCCGTGGAAATACGGGAAATGCTTACCCGTCGCATGGATGTTCGTGAAGCGGATATTCCGCACCGCGTTAATGGTCACTTCCGGGAGCGGGCTCACCTCGAACATGATGGGCGAGTTGACGATGCCCGTCATGACGATGTTGGAGAAGAGGATGTTGTCGACAAGGGTATCTTCCCGGCCGAAGTCTGCGACCGGCTTTTTGGGAAGCTGCATTCCCACGCCCCAGTACGAGTTGGTAATCACAAGGTTGGAGAAGATGCAGTTCCGGATGATTCCGTCGTTGGTCCAGGCCAGGCGGACGCCGTAGGCCGAGCTGCGCAGGACGCAATTCGTAACCGTCATGCGCTCCATCGGCTTGTTCTCGTGCAGCGAGCGGCTGTTCGCGCGGGCGATGATGCAGTCGTCCCCGCCTTCGATGTGGCAGTCGGAGATGGTCACGTCCCGGCTGCAGTTGACGTGGATGCCGTCATTGTTGGGGTATTCGAGGCTGGCCAGTATCTGCAGTCCGCGGATCGTAACGCGGTCGCAGTCATGGATCCAGTAGCTCCAGCCGGCCGGCTGGTTGAGCATCGTCACATCCGAAATCAGGACGTCTTTGCATCCGGCGAAGAAGACGACGCGGGGCAGGGTCTCGGCGTAGGGATGGATCCGTTTGTATTTGAGCAGTTCGTTCCAGCCCTTTCCTTCGGTGACATGGTAGGTCCCGTTGCCGTCAATGACCCCTCGGCCCGTGATGGAGATCCGGTCGGCTTCGTCGGCAAAGATGAGGCAGGCGTTCCGGTTCGGACGGGGAAGGTTCTCGGTGATGAAGTGCTTCGGGTCCGGCCACTCGTGGTAGTCCTTGATGTCCGGGGAGGCCAGCAGGCGCGCCGTTCCGTCAATGTACAGGTTGACCCCCTCCTTGAGCTGGATGGGCCCTGTCAGGTAGACTCCGTCCATGAGCACGACCCTTCCGCCACCCGCCTTCGTGCAGGCGTCGATGGCCTTCTGGATGGCCTCCGTGTTCATTTTGACGCCGTCTCCCTTGGCTCCGAACTTCCGGACATCGAAATCCGCCGCCAGCAGGGACTGCAGCGTCAGCAAACCGCAAAGTATGGAAACAATCTTCTTCATCGTTCGTTACGTATTTTATTTGTCAGCCGCAGCTTTGAAAGGAACGGCGGAACGCTCCATGATTACGACGGGGCAGTCCCAGACGGGCAGGTCCTTCATGCCGAGTTTGCCGCCCTTATTGTAGAGGATCAGCCCTTTGATTTCGTGGACGAGGCCGGTCAGCATGTCGACATAGACCGGATCCTTCAGGTCCAGTCCGGTGATGTCGATGTCCATCAGGTGCCGCTCCAGCGAGGAGGAAGGGCGGGAAGCGCTGAGCCACAGCATGCAACCCACTTTCTTTCCGGCTTTTTCCAGTCCGAACGAGGTGATCTGCGTGTTGGCCGGTCCTGCGACCTGGACCCCTTCGACCGACTTCATGTCCGGGGTGAAAAGGCTGGTAACATGCTGGACTGCATAGAATTTAGGCCGTTTGTAAACCGGAGCCTTGACCCCGTTCAACCGGATGAGTCCGTATGACTGGAGCATCCATCCGTAGTTGAGGTCCACCATCGTGAAGAAAGAGTAGGGGATTCCCAGGCCGAATTGGGTCAGTGCCTGGCGGAGATCCCATTTCGCCTGGCTGTATTCGGTCCATTCGATGCTGTTCATCGCATGGCCGTATTCCAATTGGGCGGGGCAGCCCGTCTCGCCCTGCAGCAGGCCGATGGAAGGGCTGTAGGCATCCATGTCCGCGCGGAGTTTCTTGACGGCAGGGATGATCAGTTCCGGGGTGGACCAGTATCCATGGTAGGTAATGTAGTCCACGTACGGAAGGCCGCCCGCTTCCTTGATCAGTTCCATGCCCTTGCGGATGTATTCCCGGTCCGGGGAGCAGGCGCCGAATGCGGCGATCTTGGCCTGCGGGTCAACCTCGCGGATGACCTTTGCCGTCCGGACGAACAAGTTGGCATACAGCGGATAAGATTCCTTGTTCTTCCCGCCGTCGGGCTCGTTCCAGACCTCCCACATCGTGACTTTCCCCTTGTAGCGCTTCACGCAGGCCCGGACGTATTTCAGCCATCCGTCCATGATCGGTCCGTCGGGGAACAATTTGGCATTCAGGTCATAACCGTGGTCGGAATAGACGGGGTTGCCGTAGCACAGGCAGATCCAGGGATGGATGCCCTGGGCGATGAGTCCGTCGACATGGGCGTCGATCCAGCTGAAATCGTATTTTCCTTTCTTCTGTTCCGTCTTGGCCCAGCCGCTCTGCAGGCGGGAATACCCGACGCCGGTCTCACCCATGAATTCCTTGTATTTCTCGAAGTCGGCGAAATCCCGGTCGAGGGTTTCGCTGCCCACAGACCAGAAGGAGGCTGCGTCGAGGTTGGATTTGATGGGAATCAACTCTCCGGAAACTGGAAGCGGAGCCGGATGGGCTTGAATATTCTGCCAAGTAACTGACTTGCGTAAGGTTGTCTGGGCAGAGGCGGCCACTGTGGCCAGAATCATCAAGGAGAGGAATAGACGTTTCATGTGCATTAAGTTATGATGGGTGAGCACAGGGCAACATAGGTGCACTGTGGTATAAATACAAAGATAATATGAATTTTATTAAAACCTACCATTTCAGATGAAAAAATACCGATTTTTTCATACATTTGTTTCTATGAAAGACATGAAGATCGCGATCATCGGTGCGGGCAATATGGGCGGAGCCCTTGCCCGCGGGCTTGTCAGGGCCGGGACGGTCGCGGCTGCGGATATCACAGTGACCGCCCGCCATCCGTCGACCCTGGAAGAATTCGCTTCCCGCGGATTCCGCACGGCTACTGACAACCGAGCGGCCGTGCAGGACGCGGAAATGATTTTTTTTGCCGTCAAGCCGTGGCAAATGGAAGCTGTCCTCAAGGAGACGGCTCCGGTGTTGGATTATGACCGGCAATTGATTGTCAGCGTCGCTCCCGGAATTGCACCCGGCCAACTGCTGGAATGGCTGGAGAAGGACGGGGCGGTGCCCGCCATCGCTTATGCCATTCCCAATACGGCTGTCGAGATCGGTGAGAGCATGACTTATATCGCTGCCGTTCAGGCGACTCCCGGGCAAATCGCTGCACTGGAAGATCTGTTCAGTCATGTCGGGAAAACGCAGGT
>CADBPH010000006.1 GCA_902796455.1 uncultured Bacteroidia bacterium | reverse complement strand
TAGAGGGAGGGGCCCGACGGATACAAGTTATCGCGCAGCGATGACGAAGGAGACGTTGGGAGGGATGGAGTGAGCGGAAGCGAACGGAACCTTCCGTAGGCGACCTGCCGCCTGACGGCTCAGCATAGATAGTTTACGCAATATGCAGGTAGAGGATGCGGCTGGATTCCTGCTGTTCTTCCCGGAGGTCGGGTGAGATTCCGCGGATCAGCATGAGGGAGATTTCATCCAAGTCTTCCCGTTCGAGAATCGGCGCGTCCGCGTTCTCCTGCTCCACCTCGATGTTGATGCCCTCGGCTGGATCGTCCTGACAGTGAATCCGCACATGGACCGGCCCCGTAAAGGGAAGAATATGGCTCAGCAACTCCTCCAGCAGCAGTTCGAGGGAGAAATACCGCTTCCCGAGCGCATACCGGTGACAGAACCACTCGATTTCGGCGTTCATGCCGTACAAGTCGTAATCGCGCGTCTCGATATGGAAAAACAGGCTGGACAAATTGCCCACGAAGATCCGCGTCAGCGTCTTTTCCGGGTGGAAGAATATCTCGTCCGGACTCCCCTGCTCCTGGATAATCCCGTCCTGCATGAAAAAGACCCGCGTACTGATCTCCCGGGCAAACTTGAGGTCATGCGTCACGATGACCATCGTCATTCCGGAGCGGGCCAGATCCCGCATCACCGCCGTCACCTCTGAAACCATCCGCGGATCCAGGCCCGTGAACGGCTCATCGAACAGCAGGATATCCGGTTCCATGCACAGCGCCCGTGCGATTTCCACACGCTGGTTCTGCCCGCCGGAAAGAGAGGACACCCGGGCATGGGCCCGTTCGGCCAGGCCGACAGTCCGCAGACTGGACATGGCCCGCTCCGTAGCCTCCTTTTCGCTCATTTTCAGAATCTTGCAAGGTCCGATAATCAAATTCCCCAACACATCGAGGTGGTTGAAGAGGACCTCCTCCTGGAACACCATGCCGATCCGGCGGCGCAGCGCCGTCAGCGTCTGCGGCGTAGAATCAATGCGCTTGCCCCCGAAAAGGATCTCGCCGGAAGTCGGCGTCTCCAATCCGTTGAGCGACCGCAGGAAGGAACTTTTTCCGCCACCGGAAGGCCCGATGATCGAAATGACATCTCCCTTGAAGATCTCACAGTGGACCCCGCAGAGGACCTGGTAACCATCCGGGGAAACCAGGCGAAGGTCTTTTACTTGTATCAACGGGTCATGCATGTCTGCTCAGGATTTTGTTCCCGATCCAGTCCAGGCAGAAGCCGATCAGACGGGTCAGGAGGAAATAGATCAGCGCCAGGATTCCCAGGGAAATGACGGACTCGTAAGTCTGGTTGCGGAGGACGTCGATGACCTTGGTCAAATCCTTGATGGCAATGAATCCGACAATGGACGTATTTTCGATCAATCCGATCGCCCTTCCCTTGAACAAGGGGATGATCGTTTTCATGGACTGCGGGACAACCACATAACGGTAAGCCTGCAGGGGCGTGAAGCCCAGCGACAGGGCCGCCTCGCGCTGCAAGGGGTCCACCGAAGCGATTCCGGTATGGAAACACTCGCATGCCCCCGCCGCAAAGAAAAGGGAATACGTGATGATGGCGACAGTGACTGCCGTCAGGTGGGATGCCGCGAAGACGACATAGAACATCACCAGGAGAATGACCAGGATCGGAATCCCCTCGATCAGGGTGCAATACCCTTCCGAAAACTCCTGCAAGAAGCGCCGGCGCGAATACCGGCATACGCAGAGCAGGATTCCCAGCAGACCGCCCAACAGCATGGAACTGAACGAGATCAGCAAGGTCATCCAAAGCCCCTGGAGAATCATCTTGTAGCGTTTGTCAACGACCAGCGTCTCCCGGAAACGCTCCTTGAAGCCAGGTTGGGAAACATGCTCCGGATGAGCCGAACGGACCACGAAACCGACATCATGGTTGCTGTACGCTTGGGAAAACAGCAATTTTTCCCGGCGGGGAGCCGTCGGGGTGATCCCGCAGCACAAGATGTCCACCCGCCCCGAAAGCAACGCCGGAACCATTCCGGAACCCGTCAGTTCCCGGAACACAACCGGACGTCCCAGATATTCTCCGAAACGAAGGATCAGCTCCGGCTCGAAGCCGGCCTCCCCTTCCTCTGCGGCAAAAGTCATGAACGTCTGGCCGACTTCGATTCCCGCGACAATCGGATCGCCGGAACCGTGCGCATGGGGATACGGTTTCCGGGGCGCATCGGGGCCGAACCAGTTCCGTTGCATGGCCGCATACGTCCCGTCCGACCGGATTTGCGCCAGGAAAGCATTGAACCGGCCGGCCAGGGCCGTTTCCTCCGGGCGGAAAGCCAAAGAAGAAGAATCCGGCATCGCGGCCCCTTCCAAAAAGGAGAACCCCGGATAACGGTCCAGCAAATGCGCACTTCCCTGCTTGATACAGGCAAAGGCATCGATCTGCCCCTTCTCCAAGGCCAGGGCCATCGAAACCAGATCCGGGAAATAGAGGGGCTTCACATCAGGAAAACGCGCCTGGACCAGTTCAGCATGGTATGAACCGGACAAAACCCCGACCGTCCGGACATCAGCGGGCGTCTGCGGGGTTGCTGAAGGCTTCCGGCTGCAGCTTGTCAGCAGGGCCAGAACCAGAAGGGCCGCCAGATGAATTCCACCCGGCTTTCTCATAGTTTCTTGATCATCTTCAAGATATTCTTTTCCGATGCATACCGGTACTGGACCGTATCCATCAGATTGCGTACCAGATAGATCCCCAATCCGCCGATCGGACGGTCATCCAGCGACAGGGACGTATCCGCCTCCGCAGCTGCCGTGGGATCGAAAGGACGGCCGGAATCCGTCAGGATAAACTCCAGCTGACCGGGAGACAGGACGGCTTCCAGGTCCACATGTCCTTCCGTCCCCTCCGGATAGGCATAGCTGATCACATTGGTCACCGCTTCTTCGACCGCCAGGTTCAGTTGCATTCCTGTCTGGGCATCCAGCCCCGCCTTTTCCGCAATGTCTTCAATAAACGGCTGCAACTTCGATATTTCCTGGATATCATTGCGCAGGGCCAGCTGCTGCCGGATGACACCGGAATTGCCGAAGTAACGGATGAACAACATGGTCAAGTCGTCACTCTGCGGCTCCTCGCCGGCATGGTTCCGAACCGCCTCAACCAAACGCGCAACAATATCTGCAGCAGGTGTTTCCACCATCTCGGAAAGATCCTTCCGGACCTTTTCCTCGCCATAGAGCTCTTTCCGGATGTTTTCCGACTCCGTCAATCCGTCCGTATACAGGAAAATCCCCTCCCCGGAAGAAATCTTCGTCTTCTGCGGCTGGAAATCCATCCCCTCCACGACGCCGAGCGGCAGATTGGGAACGACATCCAGCATCCTGACACCGTCCGGGCCCAGCAGCATCGGCGCATTGTGCCCCGCATTGCAATAGGTCAGCTCGCCGGAAGCCATGTCCAGCACACCCAGGAAGAAGGTTACGAACATGTTGCTCTCGTTCACTTCCGACATCGAATCATTGATGACGGTGATGATGTGCTCGGGCGAATATTCATGGGCGGAAACCGTCCGGAACAGACTCCGGGTGACCGCCATGACCAGCGAAGCCGGGATTCCTTTCCCGGAGACATCGCCGATGCAGAAGAACAGCCGCTCGTCCCGGATGAAGAAATCGTACAGGTCACCGCCGACCTCCTTGGCCGGCATCAGGGTTCCGAACATGTCAATGTCGCTGCGCTCTGGGAAAGGCGGGAAGATTTTCGGCAGCATCGCCATCTGGATGCCCCGGGCAATCTTCAGCTCGCTTTCAATGCGTTCCTTGTTCTCCTCAACCTCTTCCAGTTTCATCTGTTTGCGGGCAGTATATTGGACAATGGCCGCCAACAGCAGCAGACCGAGGATTTGCAGCAGGACAACAATCCGGCCCACGCGACGGACATTGCGGTAAATCTCCGCATACGGGATCACGATCGACATCTGCCAGCCGGTACTCTCGATCGGCGCGACGAACCGCGCCAGATTCCGGGTATCCAGCGTCTCCGCCGGACAGACCAGCATCTGTCCGCTCTTGCTGGTCAGGGTGCTGTATGAATCCGGATACAACTGTATGTTCCCGATCAAATCGGTCAGCCAGTCCAGCGAGATATCCAATCCCAAAATACCGACAAACTGGTTATTCGCATCCAGGATCGGTTCCGAATAGGTAACCACCATCGCCCGGCCGCCCTTATCATCGTAATACGGCTCGCTCCAGCCGCCTTTGCCGCTCTCGACAACGGAAGTGTACCAAGAGGCATGGAAATAATCATGCGATTCGCTGCCGGCCTGCATCGCCTCATAACTGCCGTCGGGGCGCCGGGCGATCAGGGGTTCATACCAGTGCCCCAGGCTCGGATAATAGTCCTCCCTGAACGCCACGGCGGCATCGGCAATGTCCGGGTTGCTGTCCAGTATCTGCCTGAGCACCATATACATGGAATCCGGCTCCGACAGGTAATTCGAAATCGTCCAAATCACATTCTTGGCAGCCACCTCCACCTTGGAGGTCACTTTTTCAATTTCGAGTTCCGTTACTTCCAGTTCGCTCTTCGCACGCATCGCCGCCTCTTCCCGCATCCCCTTCCGGGCAAAAAACAACTGGACCAGCGACGTAGATGCCAGCAGCAAAGCGGCCAACACGATCAAGGTGATGCCTGTCCGGGCATAGAGGCGGTGAATGGCCTTGTCAATGATCCCCATGGTTCAAATCTCTTGGTTAATTGCCGCCCGGAGACAGATCCCCATCTTTATGCAGGCCGTACAGTTTGATCAGGACGGAAATCTCCGGATCAAGGTTGCCGCGGTGCACGTAAGAAGGATTCTGTTTGCAGGAAAGCAGGTATTTTTCAACGGCTTTCTGGTCATCTCCCAAGCGGGAATACAAGATCGCCAGCAAGTAATTGACGGGCGCCGAGGATTTCTCCCGGGACAGGATTTCCATCGCACTGTGGTTCCGGTCCAAGCCCATGTAAGCCACGGCCGTATTGAAATCCTGGTACGGCTCGAGGCGCTCGAGTGCCCCCTCGTAATCCATGTTCTGAAGGGCACGGACGCCCTGCATGTAGACAGAATCGAGGACTGTCGTATGGACGGTATCCTTGACCATGTCCCGGCGGTGGAGATAGAACTCGAATCCGACGGTCCGCAGTCTCGGATACAGGCGGTCACGCAGATAGGGATAGAAACGCTCCTGGCTGAGCAGGTGCTCACGCTGATCCAGGTCCTTCACCCGTGCCAGCAAGTCATAATCCGACTTGTTGCCATCTGTCAGCACAGGATCCTGGTCGACCAGCCGGGTCAGCATGTCCCAGTTTTCTCCCTTGGTCCGGCTGATAAACGGAATATCCACCCGGCGGAAATGCCGCATCTGTCCCTGTGCATCCAACTGCAGGCCGGCATCGGCTGCGAGTGAATCCTGAAGCGTACGGATGCAGGAATGCAGATACCGGGAGACGGATTCACTGCGGGCTTTGGAAAGTCGCTGATTGACAGAGATTTTCCCCTCCGGAGAAGCAGAAGAAGTCACGATGATGGAATCCATGTCGTACACCTGGTCCTGCAGGAGGTAGGCCAGCGTCTTGCGGATCCGGCCGAGTTCCTGCGCATTGGTCCCGAGATCGAGTTTCACCTCGCTGCGGCCCTGTTCGAAGTCCACATGGCAGACCGTATTGGCCGAAGCCCGCCGCTCCACCACCTTGGTCATATAGCGTTCCGTCCCGTCAGCGAAGGCCGAGACCGAACTGATATAGAAGGTCAGGGGCTCACTGCGCGGAATCTGGTACAGCCGCTTATCGGCCTCATAGATATCTCCCGACAGGGTCACGTCGACTTTACGCAAACGCGGCCGCGTGTTGATCGTCTGGACATAGTTGTAAATGAAATCGCCGAAAGGAGAAACCATTACCGTATCCAGCCGGATTCCCTCGGTCACGATCGGGACTTTGATATACTTGCTGTACATCTTGTCCAGCCGTGCGGCACGCCGCTCATTGCGCCGGCGGGCAATCTTGTTGGTATAATGCTCGACCGCTTCCCGTTCCGAGACGCCATACATGGTATAGAACTGCTCGTCAGACACATAGGAGCTGTCCGTCTTGAAGGCGTACAATTGCGGGATGTTCCGCTTGAGGAAAATTTCCAGCTGCCGGATATTCACGAAGCGGGTTGTATCGGAGACAATCCGCGACAGGAAACGATTGTACTGCTGATAGCCGCGCAACTGGGATTTCCGGTAGGAATTGCCGGTGATCATGACCGGATCGAGCCGGACGGAATCTCCGAGGAAATACATGTCCGGATAAAAACGGAGCTGCCAGCGGCTGTCCTGCATGGAACCGGGTACGATGACCTGGAAAGCCAGGTCAACCTTCCCGTGCCGCTCCGCGATGTTGCGGAAACGGGCCGTAACCACGGCCGGAGACAATTCCTCGGTCGGAACGATTTCTCCGGTCGCCTCATCCCGGAAAGCCCGCATCACCAGCAGCTGGGTCCCGTCGTCATCCTTGATTTTCAGGGTATCCCGCGTGACCGGACGGTTCCGCAGTTCGGGATAAAGGGAAGTATCAATGCCCATGGACAGCGCGGCCGCCGTCTCCCCCCGCTGGATGGAGGCGAGTTTCCGCTGGGTCGAGCAACTGCCCGCCAGGGCGGCCAGAACGCCTACGGCTAGAAGTATATGGCTGTTTTTCATTAGAATACGTATACTAAACTCAGAGAAATCATGTCAGGATAGATGAAGAAAGCGGGGCCCTCCTGGCGCACGAACGTCTTGGCCGGAGAACTGTAGAACCCGTATTCCTGGAAGTGCACGGCCCAGACACCGAGCCCG
>CADBPH010000005.1 GCA_902796455.1 uncultured Bacteroidia bacterium | reverse complement strand
GAAATCGATGTGCGGGAAACGCTGCTTGAGACTGTCGCGGAAAACCACCGTATATTGCCTGCAAAGGCTTTCTACCTCTTCCTCAAGTGCCTGGCGCGTCTGGTCGTGCTGCAACTGGCAATACGTTTCCTTGAAAGGTCCGAATTCGTCGGAATGCCGCAAATTGGCCCGGTCTTCCTGGGTTTCTACGATCCAGCAGTGGTTGATGTCTTCCTCGTCCCGTTCCAGTTCGTTGGTGATGTCGTGCAGTTTGATGAATTTGACGCCGGCGAAGCGGATCCGGTTCTCATCGAGGGTGTATTTGATTTTGCTGAAGTCAATGCCGATGGATACCTTGTAATAATACTTGTCGATGTACAGGATTTTGCGGATGCCGGGTTCTTTGATGCCGAGCGCTTCGATCATCTTGTCGAACACCCCTTCTGCGGGAATCTTGTCTTCGAAGCGGGGATCCGTCACGAATCCGGCAAGCGGTTCCTCCTTGACGATATACCCCTTTTTCGAGAATTCCATCTGCTCGAGCTTGAAGGTGAAATTCACGTCCGGCGGGACCGTATCGGTCTGGCTCCGGATGTCCAATTTGTTTTCCAGTTCCCGGTTCTTGTTCTGCAGGTCGTCCACCTGCCGGACAAGCGCCTGCTCTTTTTCAATCTGGCGGGCCAGTTCCTGCGAACGGTCGGACAGGGTTTTTTGCACCAGGACGTTCACGGGCCGGAAGGCGAGGGCCGTGATCAGGAGCGTCACCGCATTGGAGAGGATGACGGCCAGGGGAGAGAGCAGCCTCGGGAAGAGGGCGAAGAAAGCCACATTGATCGCGATGGCGACCAGGCAGGCGGCAATGGCGGCATAGCAGAAATTAACGCCGGTCTTGTCCAGCGAATCCCGTATGTTTTTTTGGATGAGAAAGCCCATGGTTGACGTGTCGTTTCATACAAAAATAACAAATCCTCTGTCATTTCCGTGCGATCGGGCCGCTTTTTATGCTATAACAAAAATGTTAGTGATTATAACAAAAATGTTTTGCTTGTTGATTTTCAATTATTTGTATTGAAACTTTGGAGATGCGGCGAAAATGGGCTACATTTGAGAAAAAACTAAGTCAGATGTTTCAGGAAAGTGTGATTTTGGACATGTCGGGGGTCTGCCGGGATGAGTTTCTGCCTGTCGATGTCCCTTCCCGGCTGGTCGATTGCCGGGACCTGGCCGGGACGTCGTGCTACCTTTCGGACGAGGCGCGGGAGGAAATCCTCCGCCGGATTTCCGACTGCCCTCTGGAGGCCGTTCACTGGATCGACAGCGGCGACTACCATTACTTGACCAAGTTGTGGGCCGACCGGATCCGGGAGCGGTTCTCACTGGTCCTGTACGACAACCACCCCGACATGCAGGCGCCCGCGTTCGGCGAGATCCTCAGCTGCGGCGGTTGGGTCCGTTCCCTGCTGCGCGAACATCCTTTCCTCGAGAAGGTCTACCTGGTCGGAACATCCGATGCGCTGGCGGAGGAAACGCGGTGGGCAGGGGAAAGGGTGGTCCGTCTTCCCGCGGGCCCGGTTCCGGTTACGGGGGCGGTATACCTCTCCATCGACCGGGATGTCCTGGACTGGGCGGATGCCCGGACGGACTGGGACCAGGGTTCGATGCGTTTGCCGGTCCTCCTGCGCGACGTGAAAGATCTCGCGGAGCGATGCCGGATCCTGGGGGTGGACATCTGCGGGGCCCGGCCTTCCGGCAAGGGTGGAACGGCGGAGGATTTCGCGGTCAACCGCCGCACGGCCCGCGCACTGGCAGATTTGTTCCTTATGCGCTGAAAACAAGCAAAGAAATAGCAGGATTCTTGTTGGACTGCCGGGAAATGTATGTATATTTGTAAGAATAATATCTATATCATGAAGATGCATCCGATTCTTTTCCGAATGGCCATTCTGGCCGCCTCTTTACTCCCGCTGGTAGCCTGCAATGGAGGAAAGTCACAGACAAATACTTCAGATGGACCAGTTGAAGTACTTGAAAAATATGATGTTAAAGGCGTTGAACTAAAAATGGTCGAGTTGCCCGGCGGCGCTTTTTCGATGGGTGCCCTGGCAGACGGCCGTTTCGTCAAGGGGGCTCCGACCCAGCACATGGTCGTATTGAACGGCTACGCCATCAGTGAGCAGCCGGTATCCCAGGCGCTCTGGAAGGCGGTGATGGGGAACAATCCCAGTTCGGCGGTCTCCGAAAACCTGCCGGTGGACAGGGTAACCGTCAAGGATGTCCGGAAGTTCCTGGGCAAGTTGTCCAAGCTGACAGGCGTTCCTTTTGTCCTTCCTTCCGAGGCGCAGTGGGAGTATGCCGCCTATGTCGGGCAGATCAAACCCCTGGAGAATGTCCGGGAGTGGTGCGGCGATCTCTGGGATGAAGAGGGAGT
>CADBPH010000004.1 GCA_902796455.1 uncultured Bacteroidia bacterium | reverse complement strand
TTCAGATAGGAAGGAAGTTCCATGCCAGCCATCTTGAACAGCTCATCCAGCGGAGGGACCGACTTCATCATTCCGGAGATGAAATTGGAAGTGGCGGTCTTGCCGTCAGCAGAATTGCCTGAATCCCAAACGGTTACCTTGTCAATGTTGATACCCTTGACCGCCTCGACTTGCGTCTTGACGAGCTCAGGCAGTTTATCGGAAATCATCATCAGCACGGCCTTCTGCGGATCGCCGGCAGCCGCGTTGACCAACTGGTTGAAACCTTCGGCCTGCTTGGAAAGGATTTCCAGCATACCGCGGGCCTGGGCATCCATCTTGGCATAGATGGCATCTGCTTCACCCTTGGCCATGCGGCGTACCTTTTCGGCCTCGGCCTCCGCCATGATAATGGCTTTTTCCTTGTCAATCTGGGCCGGGACGACGATATTGGCCTGCTGGGTCGCCTTTTCGCGCTCGGCACGGGCCAATTCCGCGTCACGCTCGGACTGGTAAGCCTCCTGGAGCGCTTTCGCGGCCTGCACTTTTTCCGCCGCCACGGCGATCCTGGCGGCCTCCGCCTCTTTTTCGCGACGGATTGCATCGGAATTCGCAATGGCGATCTTGGAATTGTTCTCTCCCTCGACCGCACGGGCATTGGCGTCCGCCGTCTTGATACGGGTGTCCCGGGTGGTCTCGGCGATCCGGATGTCCTTGTCCCGGTCCGCTTCCGCCTTACCGATTTCACCGAAACGGTTCTGCTCCGCCACACTCTTCTTCGCATCGTTGATCGCCTTCGCCGCCGCTTCCTTACCCAGCGCCTCGATGTAACCGGATTCATCCCGGATATCCGTGACGTTGACGTTGATCAGCTTCAAGCCGATCTTGCGGAGTTCCGCCTCGACGTTCGTGGACACATTCGCCAGGAACTTGTCCCGGTCGGAGTTGATTTCCTCGATGTCCATTGTCGCGATGACCAGACGCAGCTGACCGAAGAGGATATCGGTCGCGATGTTCTGGATGCTGTCCACGGAAAGGCCGAGAAGGCGTTCCGCGGCATTGGTCATGTTTTCCGGTTCCGTGGAAATACCGACCGTGAAGCGGCAGGGCACATCCACGCGGATGTTCTGCTTGCTCAGGGCATTGGTCAGGTTGCACTCGATCGAGATCGGCTTGAGGTCGAGGAAGGCGTAATTCTGGAACACGGGCCAGATGAAGGAGGCACCGCCATGGATACAGCGGGCAGAAGAGATCGACCCCTCCTTGTTGCGGCCGGTCTTACCGTAGATAACCAGGATCTTGTCCGACGGACAACGTTTGTAGCGCCGGAGAATGGCGGCGAAGGTCACAAAAACCACCGCCACGATGATCAGGATGAGATAAAGTTCCATAGTAATTGCTTATTAGATAATTAACGAATTCAATTGTTCGACGAGGAGGGTGCTCTCGTTGATGACCTCAACCACCTTGATCGGGGTGCCGGTTTTCAGCTCGTCCCCATCGGTCTGGGCGCTGTATTCGCGCACGGCATTGTTGATGGTAATCTGAACCTTGCCCTCGCCCGCGCGTTCGGCCGGGATGGTCAGGTACACGGTTCCGTGGCAGCCGACCGCGCTGCGGTACACGTTGATGTTGCCGGACTGCTGCATCCCGCTCAGCCACTTGAACAGGTACATGACGATGGCAACCAAGCCGACGCCGACCAGGATGGACAGCACGAGCAGCAGGCCGGTGGACGTTACTTTTCCCTGCAGGAGAATCGCGGTCCAGCCGAAGCCGAGGAAGAAATTGACAAAATTGCGGAACGTGTACAGGTTCATCCCCGTATGGCCGTCAATGGCGGTCGGATCATCCACGTCGGAGAAACCCGCGTCCGTGTCAAAGTCGCCGCCGTCAAGGCCCGAATCACCGGCATCCGCGCCGATGAAGGTCAGGATGGTCTGGATAATGAAGATCAGCGAAGCCGAAAGGGTGATCGCCCACAGAATTTTCATAACCGGGCTGAGTGCAGCCCACCACGTTGTAATCATAGTTTTTGTTGTTTTCAACAAATATATAAATAATTATTGAAAAACAACAAAAATTGTGAAAATTTCGCAAAAAATTTATTTTTCTTGCTCGAAGCGGGCGGTCAGGGCGATGAAGTCCTCCACAGAAAGGCGTTCGGGACGGAGCTCAAAGACCGGATCGGCCAGCAGGGCAGCCGCCGCCTCGTCGGAAAAGCCTTGTTCGCGCACCAGGGGCCGGAGGGAATTCCGCAGGGTCTTGCGGCGCTGGCCGAACGAGGTCTTGACGACCCGTTTGAAGAGCGCTTCGTCCACGCCCAGCGTCTCCCGGCCATTGCGCCGCAGGCGGATGACTGCGGAATGCACTTTCGGGGGCGGGGCAAAGGCCCCGGGGCCGACGGTAAACAAATAGTCGATGTCATACCAGGCCTGCAAGAGCACGGAAAGGATCCCATAGGTTTTCGTCCCGGGCTTTTCCGCAATCCGCTCGGCCACTTCTTTCTGGATCATGCAGACGACTTCCGGGATGCGGTCCTTGTGGTCCAGGATCTTGAAAAAGATCTGCGAGGAAATATTGTACGGGAAATTGCCGATCACCCGGAAGCTGTCCGGGAAAATCTTCGAAAGATTCATCCGGAGAAAATCATCCTGCAGGAGACGCCCCGGCATGCCGGGGAAATGGGACATCAGATACTCCACTGATTCTCCGTCGATTTCCACCAATTTCAGGGACAGGTCTTCGCGTCGGAGCAGGTACTGTGTCAACACGCCCATGCCCGGTCCGATTTCCAAAACGTCTCCTCCCTGCGGTCCGCCCGGAGTCAGCGCGTCGACAATGTCCCGCGCAATGCCCTGGTCGGTCAGGAAATGCTGCCCCAGGGATTTCTTCGCTCTCACTTCCATGGTTGTACGATTCTGCGGCAAAGATATGTGTTTTCGCCTGAAAATTGCTAATTTTGTCGGCTCAGGAAGAAAAAATAAAACCGTATATCCCGATATGTACAGAACACACACTTGCGGAGAACTCCGCATCGGCGACACCGGCAAGACCGTAACCCTCGCCGGATGGGTGCAGAAATCCCGAAAACTCGGCGGCATGACCTTCATTGACCTCCGTGACCGGTACGGCATCACACAACTCGTTGTCGAAGCGGACGCTCCGGCAGACCTGGTAGAGACCGCGACCTCTCTCGGACGCGAATATGTCATCCAGGCCACGGGCGAAGTGGTCGAGCGCCAGAGCAAGAACCCGAAGATGGCCACCGGCGAAGTGGAAATCCGCCTTTCCGGCATCAATATCCTCAACAAGTCGGTCACCCCGCCTTTCACCATCGAGGACGAGAGCGACGGCGGTGAGGACATCCGGGCGAAATACCGGTATCTCGACCTGCGCCGGAATCCCCTCAAGGAAGCGCTGACCCTGCGCCACCGGATTGCCCATGAGACGAGGAATTACCTCGACAGCAAGGGCTTCATGGAGATTGAGACCCCGTATCTGATCAAGTCAACCCCGGAAGGCGCCCGCGACTTCGTGGTGCCGTCCCGGATGAATCCCGGCCAGTTCTATGCCCTGCCGCAGTCGCCCCAGACCTTCAAGCAGCTGCTGATGGTTGCCGGATACGACCGGTATTTCCAGATTGTGCGCTGCTTCCGCGATGAGGATTTGCGGGCAGACCGCCAGCCGGAATTCACGCAGATCGATTGCGAGATGTCTTTCGTAGAGCAAGAGGACGTGCTCGGCATGTTCGAGGGCATGATGCGAACCTTATTCAAGAATGTCCTTGACGTGGAGATTCCCTCGCCGCTTCCGCGGATGAGCTGGTTCGATGCGATGGACCGCTACGGCTCCGACAAACCGGATGTCCGCTTCGGCATGGAAATCCATGAAATCACCGCGATGGTCCAGGGGAAAGGGTTCTCTGTCTTTGACAGCGCCCCGTATGTCGGTGCCATCTGCGCCCAAGGGTGCGCGAATTATACCCGCAAGCAGCTCGATGCGCTGACCGAATGGGTAAAACGCCCGCAGGTCGGTGCCAAGGGGCTGGTTTACATCAAGATGGGAGAAGACGGCATCAAGTCTTCCGTCGATAAGTTCTATACGCCGGAGGACCTGGGCGCCATCGCGCAGAACCTGGGTGCCAAGACCGGTGACCTGATCCTGATCCTGTGCGGAGACAAACGGAAGACCCAGAACCAACTGGGCGTCCTGCGCCTGGAGATGGGCGGCCGGCTGGGCCTGCGCAATCCCAAGGTCTTCGCCCCGCTGTGGATTGTGGACTTCCCGCTTCTGGAATGGGACGACGAAACGCAGCGCTTCTATGCCATGCACCATCCCTTCACGGCCCCGAAACCGGAACACATGGACCTGTTCTACAGCAACAAGAAAGAAGACCTCGAACAGGTCTGCGCCAATGCCTACGACTTCGTGCTGAATGGCAATGAACTCGGCGGCGGCTCGATCCGGATCCATGATGCAGAGGTCCAGAAACGGATGTTCGAAGTGCTCGGCATCGGCGCCGAAGAGGCACAGTACAAGTTCGGTTTCATCATCAATGCCTTCCAGTTTGGCGCACCGCCGCACGGAGGTCTGGCATTCGGATTCGACCGGGTTTGCGCCCTGTTCGGCGGCAGCGACTCGATCCGGGATTACATCGCGTTCCCGAAGAACAACCAGGGGCGTGATGTCATGATCGACTCCCCGTCCGAAATCGACCAGGTCCAGCTCGACGAGCTCCAAATTGATATCAAAAAGAATTAAGTCCCGTGGCGTTCACCCATGAAATGCAGGCCACCTGCAGTCTTTGCGGGGGGCAGGAGAAGGTGCTTGCTTACGGCAGCATCAACACCGCCGAAGACCCGGACCTCAAGGCCAAGGTCAAGGACGGCTCCCTGTTCTTGTGGGAGTGCCCGCATTGCGGGGGATACAACCTGGCCCGCTACCAGACCCTGTACCACGATCCCGACCAGAAGCTGATGGTCTGGCTCATGCCGGAAGGGAGCATGCCCCCCGAGCAACTTGCCGCCGTCCAACAGCACATGGAAGTTATTGCAGAACAAGCCTTTGACGGAGAAGACGGGTATACGTTGCGGCGTGTGGGCGACATCGGTTCCCTGATGGAAAAGGTCAATATTTTCGACGCCAACCTGGACGACCGGGTCATCGAGATGTGCAAATATGTCACCAAGATGGAGCTGGCCGAAGGAGAGAAAGACCCCTCCCGCGCAGCGGCCATCCTGGACACGCCCTTCAAGTTTTTCAAACTGGAAGGAGCGGACGGGGACATCACGCTGTCTTTCCCGCAGGACGGACAGATGCAGGGGATCCATATCGGCTTCAACGTCTATGAAGACTGCCGGGGCATCTTACAGCGAAACCCTTCCGTCACGGTGGCGAAAGGGTTTGCAAAGGTAGATGCCGACTGGCTCGGCCAATATTTCCGTT
>CADBPH010000003.1 GCA_902796455.1 uncultured Bacteroidia bacterium | reverse complement strand
TCCTTTCCATGCTCTCCACCGTCGAAATAATATGCCGCATCATTCCGGATGGCCGTTTCCGGGAAAGCAGACAAGCAGCCGTTTTTTTTGCGCATGGCATTGATAAAGGCCTGTTCTTCCCCTTCCTTCACCTTGGCCAGGTAAAAGCCCCGCATGGGAATCTGCGCAACTACTTTCCCGCCGGCCGCCTCCACGATTTCCCATACTTCCTGAACCCGGACGGTAGCATCAAAACACACAACGACCAAACCGGGATATCCGGTCAACGGGACCGTATTCCCCTCCACAGTCGTATACTGGATTTCCTGCTCCGCCGGAACGGACCCCGTAAACGGGATATCCGCATACGTAAATGCAATTTCGCCCGGTTCGGAGGTTCCCGGCTCCGGTTTGTCAACGGAAGGCCCGGAGGGAACGGCCGGATCTGTCGGAGTTGTCGGTTCGATCGGATCTTCCCCGGGAGACGTGCATGCAAGGGGCATCATCCCCAGGACAAGAATCGGCAGCAGCGTCAAGAAACAGCGCCGGACATGTGCCGATAAGGATTGTAAGTCCATGACTGCGTTATTTATATTCATTAAAGAACAAATGTAACATTCTCTTGGCAAAAAGGCAAATGACAAAAGACCCGGCGGGGCGGATTTGTCCGGAATAATCCGTACCTTTGCCTTTTGTACAAGACTTCCGGAAACAGGACCGATCCCCGCCGGAAGCCCGTAAACAGAGAACTCAGAAAGCGTAATATGGCAAAAGAAATCAAGTTTTCCCTGGTATACAGGGACATGTGGCAGTCCTCCGGCAAGTATGTCCCCCGCGTGGACCAGTTGGTGGAGGTCGCTCCCGCCATCATCGACATGGGATGCTTCGACCGCGTTGAAACCAACGGCGGTGCCTTTGAACAAGTCAACCTGCTCTTCGGCGAGAATCCGAATGTTGCCGTCCGGAAATGGACCGCTCCCTTCCACAAGGCCGGCATCCAGACCCACATGCTCGAACGCGGCCTCAACGGCCTGCGCATGAACCCGGTACCGAACGATGTCCGGGAGCTGATGTTCCAAGTCAAGAAAAAACAGGGAACCGATATCGCCCGGTCTTTCTGCGGGCTGAATGACCACCGCAACCTGAAAGGCTCCGTCCTCGGTGCGAAGAAAGGCGGGATGATCTCCCAGGTCGCCCTTTCCATCACCCACTCCCCCGTCCACACGGTGGAATACTACATGGGCGTGGTCGACAAGGTCGTGGAATACGGCGCCGATGAGATCTGCCTCAAGGACATGGCCGGAATCGGCCGCCCCAATGTCCTGGGAGAACTGGTGCGCGACATCAAGAAAAAATATCCGCATATCATTGTCCAATACCACGGGCATTCCGGGCCGGGCTTCTCCACGGCTTCCATGCTGGAGGTCGCCCGTGCCGGCGCCGACTACCTGGATGTGGCTGTCGAGCCGCTTTCCTGGGGGAAAGTCCACCCGGATGTGATCACCATCCGTGAAATGCTCCGCCAGGACGGTTTCCTGGTCAAGGATCTCAACATGGACGCCTATATGGAGGTCCGGCGCCTCACCCAGAAATTCATCGACGACTTCCTGGGATACTGGATCAATCCTTCCAATTCCCGGATGACTTCCCTGCTGGTCGGCTGCGGACTGCCCGGCGGCATGATGGGGTCGATGATGGCGGACCTGAAGGGTTTCCAAGGCGCGATCAACGCTACACAGCGGGCGCATGGACGGCCGGAAATGAGCCTGGACACGCTGATGGTCAAGCTATTCGAAGAAGTGGAATATGTCTGGCCGCGCCTGGGCTATCCGCCGCTGGTCACCCCGTTCAGCCAGTATGTCAAGAACACGGCGCTGATGAACCTGTACAACATGCTCAGCGACAAGCCGCGCTGGACGACCATCGACAAGGATACCTGGGGCATGATCCTGGGCAACATGGGACAGCTTCCCGGCAAACTGGCTCCCGAAATCGTGGAGCTGGCGAAAGAGAAAGGGCTGACATTCAGCACCGGCAACCCGCAGGACAATTATCCCGATGAGCTTCCGAAGTTCCGCCAGATGATGAAGGAAGAGGGCTGGGACGAAGGAGAAGACCAGGAAGAACTCTTCGAGTTCGCCATGCATGAGCGCCAGTACCGTGATTACAAGAGCGGTATCGCCAAGGAGCGCTTCAACAAGGAACTGGCTGATTTGAAGGCCAAAGCGGGCGCACCCATCCAGGTCCAGCGCGCCGTCGTGGAGATGCCCAAGTTCGACATCGACGCCCTGGTCGCGAAATACCCGGGCGCAACGCCGGTCCAGGCCCCGGCCAAAGGCCAGTTGCTCTGGCAGGTGGATGTCGACGATGTTTCAACGGCCCCCATCGCCGGGACTCCGGTCAAAGCGGGTGAAGCCATGGGCTATGTACAGACCTATTACGGCATGGAAGAACTGATTCCGGCCGTTGACGGACGGGTCGTCGCCGTTACCGGGAAACAGGGTGAAAAAGTGGACAAAGGCGAAATTGTCGCCTTTGTCCAATAAGCTTTTCCGAACCCGGAATCTGTTTTAACCGACTGCTTATTTCCTGACCGGAACGAAGGCCGCATGCCCGCCGACCCAGCGGTATAACTGCGCATTGCAGAATTGCTTTCGGGTGGCGGGATCTTTCCCGTTCTCAGAGATATACCACAGCCCGCCGCCTACCGGGCAGAGTCCCGTATTGCCATAGGGGAAGTACCATCCCTGCGGGCCTGCCGTTGAGTAATTCCCGGCCAGGGCAGGCTGCAGCACGTTCCCCGTCATGTACGGCACTCCTTGCAAGGGCGCTTCGGACGGCTTGACAGTCATGTCTACGCCGAAAAGGTCATAATTCGGATACTGCGGCTTATTCCCCCGATATACCGCCAGCAACAGCAGGCCGGTTTCGGGATCATACGCCATGTTCTGGACACCGTACCGGGTATTTCCCGTATAGACATAGTACGTCTCGGAAGGCCGCTCCGGCCCTTCCTCGCTGAACTGACCGAACGTGACCGGGCTGGCCATCCTGTCCAGTTTCCGCAGGTCATAGCGGAGCAAAACCTGATAGTCATTGTCCGTACGGGACGGATCCCCATATACGCCATAAGCGACATAGAGATAATTCTTGCCGCCTTTCTTGCCGATCTTCGGCGCGATCGCAACGCCGTCAATGCCGGAGCACCCCAGCCTGTGGGCAACCGTGGCACCACCCAATGAAACGGATGCTGCATAATCTTCTACGGCAGGGCGGATGCAGACGACCCGGAAGAAATCATTTCCCTCGGGGTCCATGCCGACATGATCCAGCTTGTCTACGTCGATGATGGCGACATAGAACAGGGAGTGCCCGGCAGCGAATTTGGAGAGATTTTTCCCGATGTTGTCATCCTTGCACTCCAGGGACGCATAGACCTTCCGTTTTACCGGATCGAAACTCATGGCTCCCAGATGCCCCTGGATCCGGTCGATGGTCGCCAGAACGTTCCCTTTCAAGTCCGTCTTGACGAAGCTGGTCGTAAAAGAAAAGTACATGCAACCCTTGGCGGCATCCAGGGCGATTCCCTGGACATGGTGGTTCCATCCGCCGACCTTCACGGAAACAGGTAATGATTCATTTCCAGCATTTTGGGCTAGGGACAAGCCACTTCCGGCCATAAAAGCCAGAATCGTCAGGAACAGGGTAACGCTTTTTCTCATTTTGCTCAATTTTTTGTAAAGATAGCGATAATTCTTGTATTCGTAACTTATTTATTCTTTGTATCTTTGTCACACATAACCTCATGACTATGATAAGCATCGCCGAACGGAGGAAACATATCCTCGAAGGGATCCGGAATAACGGATTCGTGAAGGTGGCCGAATTGGCGGAAGAATTGAACGTCACCCAGGCCACCATCCGCAAAGACCTGCGTTTCCTGGAAGAAAAGAACCTGCTGTACCGGGCTCATGGCAGTGCCATGCCCACCATGGCTCCTGCCGCCCCGACTCCCGTCAAGGAAGTCAGTTTCGAAACCAAGAAAGCGGCCCACACCGACCTCAAGCAGCGCATCGCGGCTCGTGCGATCCAGTTTGTCGAAGAAAATGACACCATCATGATCGGCCCCGGCTCAACGATGACAATCTTCGCCGAGAGAATCCAGCCAAGGGGCACCTGAATGTTGTCACGCCTTCCGTCACCATCTCTTCCACCTTGGGGGCCAATCCAGAGATCACCATCCGCCAACTGGGCGGAGTCCTGCACGGCAGTTCCCTCTCCGTTCACGGGAAAACGGCCATCCGCGCCCTCAATAATATCCTCTGTTCCAAGCTTTTCTTCGGAGTCGACGGCTTTGATCTCGAGTATGGGTTCACCTGCTCGACGGTCCAGGAGGCAGAATTGCTGCACCACATGATCCAATCGGCATCCCAAGCCATCGTCCTGGCCGATTCGAGCAAGGCGGGTCAACGGGGATTCGGCCGTATCTGCGCTATCAAAGATGTTGACATCCTGATCACAGACGCCGGACTTCCTGAGAAAATCCGGCGTAACATCGAAGCGCAAGGTGTGAATGTAATCCTGGTTTAACGGCTATTGCTGCAATGCCGGCAGGAGATGGGTCCAGATCTGATTGATTTCCTGCTGCATATCCCGGGCATGTGCGGTCGTCACGACGACAGCATCCGCTTCCGGGATAACTATGATATACTGCCCCCAGGCGCCATCTGCACGGAAGGCATTGTGCCGGCAGCGCCACATCTGGTAGCCATAGCCCTGCAGCCAGTCACTCTGGGCAGGATCCAGGCCCAACGCTTCTGTTTCAGCCTGATTGCGGCCGGCAGCGCAAGAAGGAACCTGGTACGAAGACATTTGTTCCACCCATGTCGCCGGAATGACCTGACGGCCGGCATATCGTCCGCCGTCCAGCAGGCACTGTCCCATTTTCGCCATATCCTCTGTCTTGAGGAAGAGGCCCCAGCCCCCGCAATTGATGCCTTCGGGACTCTCCTGCCACAGCGGTTTCTCGATTCCCAGCGGCTTCCAGAGCCGCGGCTCGAGATAGTCCACAATCTTCTGCCCGGTCACTTTCTGGACAATGGCAGACAACATATAAGTCCCCACGCTGTTATAGCAGAAGCAGGTCCCCGGCTCGAATTCGACGGGCCATTCCAGGAATTTCCGGATCCAGTCGGTGCTGTCCCGCATGGACCGACTGGGCTCTTTTGCATGTCCGCAATTCATTGTCAGCAAGTGCCGGACGGTAACCCGGCGGAGGGTATCACTGGCATTATCAGGGACCAGGTCCGGGAAGAAATCCACCATCTTGTCATCGAGATGCAGCAGGCCCTCTTCAATGGCGAAGCCGACTGCGGTCGAGGTAAAGGTCTTGCTGACAGAGAACATGACATGGGCGGAGTCCGGGTGTCCCTCGCCCATCCACTTCTCCTCCAATACTTTTCCATGCTGCAGCACCATAATGCTGTGGATGCCCATATCCGCGTCCTGGACGGCTTGGAGGTATTCGGAAAAGGCTTTATCCATCTGTGCGGAAGCTTTCCCCCGCGGGAGTGACAGATCCCGGGAGCAGGCAACAGCCACAAGGATCGTAAGGCATGGAATCAGAATTCGTTTCATGGTTATTTGGTTTTTTGTAAAGTTACCATTTTTTTGCAGCGATGCGAAAAAATCTTGTATTTCCACAAGAAATTGATAACTTTGCCAGTCCAAACTGGTGAGTTGTCCGAGTGGTTGAAGGAGCCTGCCTCGAAAACAGGTGTACGGCAACGTACCGGGGGTTCGAATCCCTCACTCAC
>CADBPH010000002.1 GCA_902796455.1 uncultured Bacteroidia bacterium | reverse complement strand
CTGGAGAACGGATCCATGCCGGTCCGCTTCCCCGACTTCACCCGTGGCGACTGGAACGTCGTCAAGGGATTCACTTACGCGCAGTAAGCTGACCTGCCAGGAAACAAATGGACGCCACTGCCATCCCATTGATGGCAGGGACGCCCCATTTTACCAGGTTGGCGACGACCGCGCCGAGCACGACCCCGGCTACGGCCCAGACATTGACCTGTTTCTGGGGAACCGTATCGTCCCGGTAAGCCTTCCGGTTCATGAAATAGTGGAGGATCAGGATGATTCCCACGGGCGGCAGCGTGCAGTTCAGGACATTCAGCCATCCGCAGAAATTCCAGTACAGCCAGACGGCCGCGACCGTGCCCAGGACACCGGAAATGATGACCATGGTCTTCTTGGACCATCCTGTAATGTTGCTCAAGCCCAGACCGGCCGAATAAAGCGCATTGTCATTGGTTGTCCAGATATTCAGTCCGAGGACCAGGACGGCCAGGTAGAACAGGTTGAGGTGGAGCATGACTTCGAAGATGTCATTCCCGCCCACATAGATGCTCGAAACGGCGCCGAAAAGGAACATCAGTGAATTGCCGATGAAGAAGGCCACGACCGTGGTCCACAGGCCGATTTTCGCGCTTTTTGCAAAGCGGGTGAAATTCGGCGTCGCGGTACCTCCGGACACGAAACTGCCCACAACCAGGCCCGCTCCGCCGATGACGCCCAGATCTTTCGACCCCTGGGCAAATTGTTCGACCAGGCCCAAATCACCCCTGCGGATGGCCAGGATCATGGCCACGGTACCCAGGATGGCCACGGCCGGGACGGCGATATAACTGATGATGGTCAGGCTCTTGATGCCATAGTATGCACTGGCGGTCATCAGGATACCGGCAATCACCACCAGCAGGTATCCCTGCCAGGGCATGCTATCGGCAGTGACGTTCAGGCCCAGGACCTCTTTCGCCACGGGGATGGCAAACATGGCCAGGCCGACGCCGAACCAGCCGATCTGCGTGAAGCTGATCATGGCGCTGGGCAGATAGCTTCCTTTGATTCCGAAACTGCGGCGAGCCAGCATGTCCAGGGACAAGCCGCTCTCGGCCCCAATGTAGCCCAGGGCTCCGGTGTAGGCAGCCAGGATCAGGCCGCCCAGCAGCAGCGCCCAGATAAAGCCCCACCAGTCCAGGCCGGCAGCCAGCTGCTGTCCGACCCACATGCTCGCAGAGAAGAAGGTGAAGCCGAGCATGACCATGAACATGCTCAAATTCGATTTCCGACCGCCGCGGTCTACGGCGCGGTCGGTGTAGTCAAAGTCCGTTTTACTCATATACTTGTTTTAATTGATGTATCGATTCCATCCGGCGCAGGGCGAGCTCCCGCAGATCGGTCTTCCGGGTGAAAAGGGCCTGTTCATCCGCCCACAGCGAACGGTAGTCTCCCAGCCCGCCCAGATGTGTCTTTTCCAGCCACTCCTCATAGGGAACCGGGACGGAATATCCTAGTTTCTCTGCGATAAGTTCCTGGCAATCAATCCGGTCCGCATGCGCATGGATTCCTTCCCAGTACTCCAGGACCTCATCGAAATGAACGGGGATCTCATAACGGCGGGCGCCTCCGTCATAAATGATGCATTTTTCCAGCAAGGCATCCGGATGATCCACGATGAAGCGCCGGAATTCCGGCAGCACAATGCCACCCTTCCAGCCGAAATCGATGTCCGGGGTATTGATCCCGGAGACACCCTTGTCCTCGTAGATCGAGAAGGCTCCTTCAAAAAAGAAGCAGTCCATCCCCTCGAATCCGGGGAAGAGCCTGCGGAGCCGCTCGCTCAATGATTCCAGCAGCGGGAAAGCACGGGTGCCGCCGATCGTCAGGAAAACAATGCGCCGGAAATATCCCTCTCCTTCCTCAAACCGGCGGATCAGGTGTTCGAAACAATAGCGGAAGGTGTCGCCGGTTGCCAGGATGTCCCCGCAGCCCAGGATGCGGCCCCGCGTAGGACGGATCTTATCGTACTTGATTTCCAGTCCTTTGATGACATGGTTTTCGATCACGCGTTCGCACGAGACGAAATGCATGTCCTTCACCCGCAGGCCGACCTTCGAGGCCGCTTCTTCCAGGGGGTAGTTGAGCCCCCCGCGCAAGATCGTGAATATATCAAGATCCCCGCCCATGCCCTTGGAAACCAAGTAGCGAAAAGCGGAGATCGTTTCTTCTAAAAGTGCTGTATAGCAAGGAAATCCGACAACTTCCGGAAATGCTTCCAGGTTGCGGCTGCCGGGGCCGCTCAACAAATAATACCGATTGTGTAACCCTGGCACATGCAACGAATAAAGAGACGTATCGCCATATTGTGCCGCAGGATGCAGACTCGTACCGTCTGGAAAGAAAAACATTTGTATCCCGATTTATCCAACCGGGATACAAATGTACAAAAGTCTTTCGCAGAATGCAAGGGTGCTCCCTGCGAAAAATTTACGAAAAACTATTTGAGCACTTCGGCGAGTTTGTCCGCCAGGGCCTTGCCGCGAAGACCGCGGGCGACGATCGTTCCCTGCGGATCGATCAGAAGGTTGTCCGGAATGGCGTTGACGGTATAGACGTCATGGGCGGCATTTTCCCAGCCTTTGAGATCCGAAATATGGATCCAGGGCATTTCCCATTCCTTGATGGCTTTCACCCAATTCTCTTTCTTGCTGTCGAACGACACGCCGACGATGTCGAATCCTTTCTTGTGATACTGCTTGTATGCCGCGACGACATGGGGCATCTCGGCCTTGCAGGGACCGCACCAGGAGGCCCAGAAGTCGACCAGGACCCATTTGCCCTTGCCTACATATTCACTCAGGGAATGCATTTTGTCAGACGGGTCCGCCTCCTGGAGATCCACGAAAGGCTTGCCGATGACGGCCTGCTTGCGCTCGCGCATTTCCTTTTCCTTGGCGTCCGCCTCGGCATACTTGCGCTGGCGCTCTACGATATAGGGATGGGTCGCATAAGCTTTCGTCGAATCGGTGAATGCGACAAATTTATCCCGGGGGATATCCCGCCCCATCATGCCGAGCACGCCGACCGGGATATTGTTGTCCTGATTCTCTTCGACCATGGCCGTCAAGTCATCCATCAGCTTATTGTAGGCAGCCCGGTATTCTGTCATCCGGGCAGCCTGCTCTGCTTCCGGCAACGTCCGGAGCACCTTTACCACGGCACCGATCGCCTGGTAGTCATCATCAATCTGATGGCAATATTCCGCCAGCTTCGTATTGGTCGGAGAACCGGTGAGGGTACTGTCGGTCAGATTCACTGTCACCGGGGTACCGTCGTTGAGGAACAAGCTCTTCCAGCCGGATTTGGGAGCGGCCGGCTTGACATTCAGCAACGCATCTTTTGCGGCGACGCCCTTCATGACAAACGCTCCGTCAGCCACGACGGCACTGTCAATCGGGTTACCCGTAGCCAAATCAACCAGGTACACCAACGCTCCGTCTTCGGGAGCCGTACCCTTGACCGTATACTTCTTCCCATCCTGGGAACAAGCGACACACACGCACGCCGACAAGGCGGCAAAAAGAATCATTAACTTTCTCATAGTCAGATATTTATTTGAAAAGTTCGTCTAATTTCTTCTCCAAGTCAGCGCCCCGGAGATCGCGGGTGACGACAACACCTTTCGGATCGATCAGGATGTTGTCCGGAATGGCGTCGACGGCATATACTTCATGGGCGGCATTATACCAGCCCTTCAGGTCCGACAGATGGATCCAGGGCATCTCCCACTCCTTGATGGCTTTCACCCAATCTTCTTTTTTATCGTCGAATGAAATCCCGACGATTTCAAATCCCTTCTTGTGATACTTCTTGTAAGCAGCGACGACATTCGGCATCTCGCGTTTGCAGGGGCCGCACCAGGACGCCCAGAAGTCGACCAGGACCCATTTGCCCTTGCCGGCATACTCGCTGAGGGAATGCATCTTCCCGTCCGGGTCCGCCTCCTGGAGCTCCAGGAAAGGCTTGCCGATGCAGGACTGCTTGCGCTCCTGCCTTGCCTTCTCTTTGGCCGCCGCTTCGTCCCGTTTACGCTGGACATCAATCACATAAGGATGGTTCTTGAAGGTGCCTTCCGAGGATAAGAGTTCCCCGTATGTATCCCGCGGAATATAGGACCGGAGCAGGGCCATCAGGCCGACCGAGACATTGTTGTCCCTGTTCTCCTCGAACAGATGCTTATAGCAATCCGCCCATTTGTTGAACTCGGCCCGGCGCTCTTCCTTCTTGGCGGCACGCTCTTCTTCCGGCAGCGCCCGATAGTTCTCCGCATACCTGGCGAAAGTCGAGTAGGCCTTATGGATCTGACGGCAACTCTCCATCAACTTCGTATTTTCCTCGGATCCGACCAGCGTGCTGTCCGCAAAGTTCACTTTTACAGGAACGCCGTCATTGATGAAAAAATAATTCCAATGGGGGCCGGGAGCGGCCGGACGGACATTCAGGAGTGCATCTTTCTCCGCCACGCCTTTCATGATAAAGGCACCGTTCGTGACGACCGTGCTGTCAATCGGCTTCCCTGTTATCTGGTCAAGCAGATATACCTGCACTCCGTCTTCGGGAGCGGTTCCCTTGACGACATACTTCTTCCCGTCCTGCGAACAAGAAAACACGACTGTCGCCGCAAGCGCCACAAAAAGGGCCTTTAACATTTTCATAGTCAAAAGATTTTTGCGAATATACAAAAAATACGAAACAACAAACTCAAGCTTGTGCCAATGAGTAGGGGAAAGGAAAAAGTCGGGGTAATAGGACTCGAACCTACGACCCTCTGCTCCCAAAGCAGATGCGCTAGCCAACTGCGCCACACCCCGATAATATCGTGATGCAAATATACGAATATTCCTTTCTTTTTGCCTATCTTTGG
>CADBPH010000001.1 GCA_902796455.1 uncultured Bacteroidia bacterium | reverse complement strand
TCTGATCGGTGCGCCTCCGGGATATGTGGGGTATGATGAAGGAGGGCAGTTGACCGAGGCGGTCCGGCGCAAACCGTACTCCGTCGTTCTGCTGGACGAGATTGAGAAGGCGCATCCGGATGTCTTCAACATCCTGTTGCAAGTGCTGGATGACGGCCGTCTGACCGACAACAAGGGGCGGACCGTGGACTTCAAGAATACCATCCTGATCATGACGTCGAACGCCGGTTCGGAGGTGATCCAGGGATATATGGACCGCCTGCCGGACGTGGGCGCTCCCGGTGCCGATCCGGCAGCGGACATGGCGGCGATCGCCCGCCGGCGCACCTTGCTCGAAGAATGCAAGGGGAAGGTCGTGGACATCCTCAAACAGACGGTCCGGCCGGAGTTCCTGAACCGGATCGACGAGATCATCATGTTCGATCCGCTGACGCGTGCCGACATCCGCGATATCCTGCACATCCAGATGGCGGACCTGCGCCGCAAGTTGTCCGATGACGGGGTGGAAATCAGCTTTACGCCGGCGTTCGAAGACTACATGGTCGAACACGGCTATGATCCTGCCTACGGTGCACGGCCTGTCAAGCGGGTCATGCAACGCGAACTGGTCAACTCGCTGGCGAAGGCCATCCTCGAGGGGACGGTCCGCCGCGATTCACTGGTCGAAGTCGATGTGGCGGGAGACAGTGTCGTCCTGCGGAACAAGTAAGGTAGGGGGAACCCTGACTATTTGGACTCCAATACTTTGCCGTGTGCGGATTCCGCCACGGCTTTTTTCCATTCGTCCGTGTAGCCGGGCCAGCCGATCTCGGCCGGGATCCCTTCCGACTCCGGCGTATGCTTGAAGGAGCCGTCCGGGTTCTGGGCCTTGACATTGCCGTCGATGAATTTCACCAGCAGCAGCGTTTCCAGCTCGCACCAGGCCTGGAATTGGTTCTGGGCCGTTTCTACGGAATACTTGGTCAGGAAATCCTTGACGGAAGCAAACGCGTCGGAGGTGTCTTCTTTCGGGTCGTAAGCCGCATTGTTCCGGGCTTTCTTGAAGGCTTTGACCGCTGCCGCCTGGTACAGGTCGAAGGCCTTGAGGTCCGTGTCATGAACCCGGTCCATCTGGCTGTTCTCGAATGCGTCGATGCGTTCCCGGACGAAGGGGGCCATCTGGTTGTACATCTTGTAGCAGGCGTTGGCCACGCGGTTGTTCATCCAGAAGGAGGACGTCGGGGAATACGTAAGCATGTTTCCGTTGCCTTCCGCAAAGCATTCCGGGACCTGGTTGGTATTGGTGTAAATTGGTGTTACATAAGATGTCGCGGCGTCATCCGTGCCGAACCACAGGATTCCTCCGATGACATCGGGGAGATTGGCGCGGGCCTGTCCGACAAACCAGAATCCGGTCTGCTGCGTGGCGATGGCGCGTTCATTGACGTATTTCTTGCCGTCGTGTTCGAAGTTCATCGGCCGCCAGCGGTAAGGCAGGGCGTTTCCTCCGGCACCGATGTCCTGGGTCATATCCATGGGGGTGCCTTCATAGTGGTCCCGCATCACGTCTGCGACATTCTTGACGGTGATTTTCCGGGAAGGCTTGACAAACAGGGGCATCTTGTTCTCCGGATTGTGCCCCATCGCATAATCGATGTAGGATTTGGCGTCGGCGGTGTTCATCTTGCCCTGGGCATCTTCGTAGGAGAACCAGCCGTCGGTGAGGATGTTGAACGCGCTCCAAACCCGTGCTTCGCATCCGCGCATGCCGCCGAAATCGAGCGGGCAGTAGGCGTCGCAGAAGCTGAAATCCTTGTCCTCGCCGCTGAAATAGCCCCGTTCGCGTGCGAAGGAAATCACGTCGGGGGAATAGAGGCAGTTTTCGGGATCATCCAGCGGGAACGTGGTAATCCGGGCCTGGTTGGCATGGGCGCAGATATAGCCGTCCGGAATCCGCCGGGCCACCCACACGGCCCCTTTGTCGGCATTTTTCCCGTCGACCATGCGGGTACCCTTGCCGATCATTTCCATGATCCAGACCTCGTGCTTGTCAGCGATCGAGAAGGACTCGCCTTCCGAATAGTAGCCGTATTCGGCGACCAGGCTTGTCATGACCTGGATGGCTTCCCGGGCCGTTTTCGCCCGCTGGAGCGCAATATAGATAAGGGAGCCGTAGTCCACCTTGCCGGTCTCGTCGTGCAACTCTTCCCGCCCGCCGAAGGTCGTCTCTCCGATGATGAGCTGGTGCTCATTCATGTTTCCGACCGTCTTGTAGGTATGGGCGGCCTGGAGGATTTCCCCGAGATAGCGCTGGGTATCCCAGTCGTATACTTTGAGGAGAGATCCTTTCGCCCAGTCAGCAGCCCGCTTGAAATAGAGTTCGCCGAAAAGGGCGTGCGAGTCGGCTGCGTAGGAAATCATGCTGGAACCGTCCGCGCTGGCGCCCGGAGTGACGAGTATGTTCGTGCACGCTTCGCCCGCAGGCGTGTTCAGGAGCAGGAATGTGCCGAGCAGGACACTGCAAGTAATTGCTTTGGCTTTCATTTTGTACTTTTGATGTTAAATACTATTTTTGTCGCAAGTTAAATACAAATCTATAAAATTTTTTGCTATGAAAAGGCGGATTGTGACCTTAATCCTTGTGCTGGCCGGAGTCATGATGTCTTCTGTGCAGCTCTCGGCGCAGAGTCAGAATAATGAAAAACCGCCCACCCCGGAAGAACTGGCGGCCAAAGAGGCGGAGCGCCTGGAAACCCTTCTCAAATTGGAGGACTGGCAGGTGTTCTACGTAGATTCGACGCTCCAGCACGACTATGCGGCCATGATGGAGGAAATCCAGGACATGCAGAAGTCGAAGGTAGACAATGTCGATTTGTACCGGAATGTCCAGGACAAGTGGATGGAGCAGATTGAAAAGTCGTACCGGAAGTATTTCACGGACGACCAGTGGTCCCTTTATCTGCGCAGCGGCGCGGCCAAGGCCCAGCGGGCCCGGGAGAAAAGAAGGGAAAAGGCGGCGAAAGCCAGGGTGTCCGGGAAGAAGTAGCGGGATTTTTTCCTACCTTTGCATTCCGGACGGGATGTCCGGCGTAAAATTTTGACAGGATGAAAGAAGAAATTGAGCAGATACTGGCAGAGATCCAAGCGCTTAAGTGCCAGACTGAGAAAGAAGTAGAAGAGGCTCGTGTCCGCCTGCTGGGCAAGAAGGGCGAGATAACCCGTCTGTTTGACGAGTTCCGGACAATTTCGCCGGAAATGAAGCGTGAATTCGGCCAGCGGCTGAATGTCCTCAAGAAAGAGGCGATGGCCAAGATCGATGAATTGCGTTCCTCCGCCGTCAGTGCTCCGGCTGCTTCAGAAACGGCTTTCGATCCCACGATGCCCGGCGATCCGATGCCCCTGGGCTCCCGCCATCCTGTTTCCATCGCCCGTCAGGAAATCGTGAATATTTTCCGCAAATTCGGGTATGATGTTGCGGAAGGTCCTGAGATCGAGGATGATTACCACGTTTTCGAGGCCTTGAATTTCCCGCCGAACCATCCTGCGCGCGACATGCAGGACACTTTCTTCGTGTCTACCGGTCATGTCAATCCGCTGCTGCTCCGTACCCATACGTCGAGCGTCCAGGTCCGTGCGATGGAGACCATGAAACTCCCGATCCGGGTCATCTGCCCGGGCCGTGTGTTCCGCAATGAGGCGATTTCCGCCCGTGCACACTGCATCTTCCATCAGGTCGAAGGCCTGTACATCGATGAGAATGTGACCTTTGCCGACCTCAAGCAGGCGATCCTCCTGTTTGCCCGCGAGATGTTCGGACCGGACACGCAGATCCGGATGCGTCCTTCCTATTTCCCGTTCACAGAGCCGTCCGCCGAGGTGGATGTCAGTTGCAACATTTGCCACGGAAAGGGATGCAACATCTGCAAGGGAACGGGTTGGCTCGAGATCCTGGGCTGCGGTATGGTTGATCCCAACGTTCTGGAAGCCAGCGGAATCGACAGCAAGAAATACAGCGGTTTCGCTTTCGGTATGGGAATCGAGCGGATTGCGATGCTGAAGTGGCAGGTCAACGACCTGCGTCATTATTTCGAGAATGACATGCGCTTCCTGCGCGAATTCTCTTCCTGCGTCGAGGGCTAGCGGTTATTGCTTTCCGCGTCCGTCGATCCAGACCCACAGGCGGTACATCAGCCATCCCCAGGCGAGGAACAGGACGATGTGGACCCAAAGCGGGATGTCGGTATGGTAAGTGTCCTCCCGGACGATTTTTTCAAAGCCGGGAATGTCGGCATAATAATAGGCCCCGGCGCCGAAATCGAGCCCCTCGACGAGGCCCTTGCGCGCGGCCATGATATAGACAGCTAAAATCAGGGTGATTACAACCATGAGGATTGTAATCACCCTGAATATTTTTTGTTTACGGTCCAAGACTATTTATACAAATCCAGGACGGGAACTTCGAAGAGGACGCCGGACAGCAGCAGCCAGACGGCCAGCAGGGTCAGGGCGATGTTGAAAAGCTGTCCGATGACATAGAGCCAGAGGGCCTTGCCTCCCTGCATCTGCCGGGCGATTTCCTTGAAGTTGGTATCCAGTCCGATGCTGGTGAATGCCAGGACGAAAGCCCAGTTCTTGTACTGGTCGAGAACGCCGTTGACCGCCTTGACCGAGGCGCCGCCGAAAGCGGGCTGGATGATGAAGGAGGCGACCAGCGAAGCCACAAAGAAGCCAATGATGAACTTCGGGAAACGGGTCCAGATCTCTCCGGCGCCGACTTTCTTCTCCGTGGTCTTTTCAACGCGGGTGGCGAAGAAGACAGCGACAAAGAAGGCGATGAAGCCGATCAGGATGTTCTGGATGGACTTGACGAGGACAGCGGCCTGCTCGGCTTCGGGGCCGAGGGCGTTGCCGGCAAGTACAACCGCACCGGTGGAGTCCACGGTGCCGCCGATGAGTGCACCGCCCATCAACTGGTTCATACCGGCCCATTTGATGATCATCGGTTCGAAGACCATCATCAGGATCGTGAAGATGATGGAGATGGAAATCGCGATGCCGAGGTCATTTTTCTTGGCGCCGGAAGCGGCTCCGGTCGCAATCGCGGCGGAAGTACCGCAGACGCTGGTCGCGGAAGCCAGGGTGATGACAAGCGGTTTGTTGTCGATTTTCAGCACCTTGGTTCCGAGCCACCACATGAAGATGATGACAATCGGCGTGACAAGCCAGGCGATGCCCAGGCCGTACAGGCCGAATTTGGCGATGTTCGAGAACAGCACGGAGAAGCCCATGATGACCAGGCCGGTCTTGATGTAGAATTCCGTCCGGATGGCAGGTTTGAGCCAGGCGGGGACGCCGACCGTGTTCGAAATCAGCAGGCCGACAATCAATGCCCAGAAAGCCCATTCCAGATACCGGTTGAGCGTGAATTCCGCGCTGATCAGCCGGACGATGACCGCCAGGACGAAGAGCCCCAGGAACGCAGGCAGGAATTCCTTGACTTTTCCGCCCTGCAGTTTCACGCCTGCGGCGAACAGGATGCCCAGGACGAGGAAGGTCCGCAAAAGTTTGATCCAGAATGCGCCGGTAAATTGGTCGAGCAGGGATTTTTTCTCTGCGACATTTTCCCAAAGATGCCAGGTGGAGAATTTCGCGGCTGAGAAGTCAAAGGCATTGCCCAGAACGGCGATGCAGCCGAGTGCAATGATGATGAAGCCGATCCATACGGCCAGCCAATCCTCCGTTTTCCAAAGCTTGGAAAGGTTAGATTTCTTATCCATAAATAAGGTTGAGGTTTTAGTTAATCAGTGCAAATATAATAATAATGTGTGACGTCACACATCATTTATATTCGTCGAATCCGGGGAGGGACAGTCCGGAGATGAAGTCCCGGTATTGCTCGCTGTCCCGCGGGCAGACCAGCAGGACGTCGGGCGTGTCGATGACGACATAATCCTTCAGCCCGTCCACGGCAATCAATTTTTTCGCATTTTGGGCGAGGAGGATGTTCCCGCTGCTGTCCTTGAGGTAATTGTTCGGGGAAAGGCAGAGATTCCCGTCCCCGTCCTTGGCTTCGGAGTTGTAGAGTGATTCCCAATTGTCGATGTCGGACCATTCGAAGCGGACCGGGAACAGCCAGGCGCGGTCGGTCTTCTCCATCACGCCGTAGTCGATGGAAAGCTTGGTACAGTCGGTATAAGCCCTTTCCAGGAAGACTTCCTCGGCGGGGGAGCCGAGGGCGCTCTCCCATCCCTGGAACAGCGTGGTGATTTCCGGGGTGTATTTGCGCATCTCTTCTTCGATGACGCGTGCTTGCCAGACAAAAATACCGGAGTTCCAGAAAAACTCTCCGCTCTGGTAGAAAACCTGGGCCAGCGCCGCGTCCGGTTTCTCCGTGAAGGTCTTGACTTTGACGGGTTTATCGTCATTCCTGGCCAGCGCGCCGCCGACAGCCTGGATGTATCCGTAATTGGTGTCGGGCCGGCTGGGAACAATCCCGAGGGTAGCCAGGACCTCGTTCCGGGCGGCATAATCCAAGGCACGGCTGAGGGTCTCGCGGAACAAGCCTTCGTCCGGAATGAGCAAGTCGGCCGGTGTGACGGCGACGACGGCCTCCGGATTCCGTCCCAGCAGGGTATAGGTCGCATACGCGATACAGGGAGCGGTCTTGCGGCCATAGGGCTCGAGCAGGAGATTCTCCGCGGGGAGCTCCGGAATCTGCTCGCGGACGAGATCCTTGTAGCGGGAGAGGGTGATAATCAGGATATTCTCTTGAGGGACCAGTCCCAGGCATCTTTCATAGGCGTCACGGACGAAAGAATGTCCGCGTCCCGCGATGTTCAGAAATTGCTTGGGGCGGCTTTCCCGGCTGAGCGGCCAGAAATGGTTGGCGTAACCGCCGGCCATGATGACACAATAGTAATTATGATTCATATGAATTAAGCATCAACAAACTGTCTTTTATCGTTTATCCATAGTGGATGGGGACGTAAGCTCCCGGGAACCAGGTGATTTCACCTTTTTCGCCGGTGAAGGTCACGGCCGCCACATCCAGCCATACTTCCATCTCTCCCAGCAGGCGGTCGTCCCGGAGGGCAAGGTACCTGCGTGCGGCGGTGGCAATCCGTGCCTGCTTGCGGTAGCCGACGTTCTCCTCGGGCTGTGCCATCAGGGGAGCCGTCCGGCTTTTTACCTCCACAAAATGTATTCCATCCCGGGCGACGGAGATGATGTCTACTTCGAGGTGGCCGCATCGCCAATTCCGTTCGACGATACTGTGCCCTTGCTCGATAAGATATTGGCAGACAAGTTCTTCTCCCTTTCGCCCTGTCTTCTGTCTGTCTTTCCGCTCCATGCCGTCCCCGCCTGTATTCGATTTATTCGAAGGTAACGATGGTTACGCCGCTTCCTCCGAATTGGATATGTTCATCTTTCACGGATGCGATACCGGGAGTGGCCCGGAGCATCTTCTGGATTTCTTCCCGCAGGGCGCCGGTCCCTTTTCCGTGGATGATCCGGACGGAAGGCATTCCGAGCATGATGGCATCGTCCACATACCGGATGACTTTCTCCAGCGCATCGTTCACGCGTTCTCCCCGGAGGTCGATTTCCGGAGAAAACTCCAGTTTGCGCTTGCGCAGGGTCTCGTCTTCCACATGCGAGGAAACGACGCTCTTGCGGGCCGCCTCCTTCACCGCCGCTTTGTATTCATTGGAGGTGATGCGCTCAAGCCGGTCGGCCGGCATCTTGCTGCTGATATTGCCGACGGCGACGGTCACGCTCCTGGCGGATACCCGGATGACTTCTCCGGCCATGCCGTTATCCTTGACGCGCACTTTTTCTCCGACCTTCAGGGGAGCGCCGCGGAATTGCGCCAGACGCTGCGCTTCGGCTTCCTGCTGCAGGCTGACCGGGTCCTGCTGCCCTCCCGCCCGCCGGCTGCGCCGGGCTTTTTCGCGTTCCTGGCGTTCGGAAAGGTGCCGGAGCCGTTTCTCCAGATAATCCTCCCGGTCTTTCTGCTCCTGCTCTTTCTTGCGCGACAGTGCCGTGACAAAATCTTGCAACTCCTTCCGGGCTTCGCCGGTGGCTTCCTTCTCCGCCTGCGACTCCTTGATGGTCCGGATTGTATTTTCAACTTGCTTGTTGGCCCCCTTTACGATGTCCTCAGCCTCTTTCCGCGCCTGGTCCAGGATGCTTTTCCGCGTCTGTCGGATCTCTTCCAGTTCTTTCTGGTATTTCCCGGTAATGTGCTCCAGGGCCTTGTCCGTATTGCGGATTTTCTGGAGCTTTTCATCCAGGGCTTTGCGGTTGCGGGCGATTTTCCGCAAGTTCCGCTCGATGCCGACGAATTCTTCTCCGGCCCGCTCTTCCGCGTCCTTGATGATGGATTCGGGCATGCCCATCTTGCGTGCGAGCTCGAATGCGAAAGAGTTGCCGGGAAGGCCCATCTCCAGTTTGAAGAGCGGCTCGATGCGCTGGGCGTCGAATTGCATGGCACCGTTGATGACGCCGCAGCCGGGTGTCGAGGCGTACAGCTTGAGGTTGGTGTAGTGGGTGGTGATGACCCCGTATACGCCGCGGCGGTCCAATTCACTCAGGATCGCTTCGGCGATGGCGCCGCCGGCAGCCGGTTCCGTCCCGGACCCCAGTTCGTCGATCAGGACGAGGGTCTTGTTGTCTGCCACGGCGAGCATTTCCTTCATGTGCACCAGGAAGGAGCTGTATGTACTCAGGTCATTGTCAATGGACTGGCCATCTCCGATGTCGACCATGATCCGGTCGAAGACCGTCATTTCGGAGGTCTCGGAAGTGGGGATCAGCATGCCCCACTGGAACATGTACTGGAGCAATCCGACTGTTTTGAGGCAGACAGATTTGCCTCCGGCATTCGGTCCGGAGATGAGCAGGATGTGTTTTTCCGGCGTAAGGGTAGCCGTCAGCGGAACGATTTCTTTTCCCTCTTTCCGGAGGGCTTTTTCCAGGATCGGGTGCCGGGCCTTGCGCAGGGCCATTTCCCCTTGTTCGGACAGGACGGGCATGCCGGCGATGTATTCCAGGGCTGTCTGGGCCTTGGCCATCAGGAAATCGGTTTCTCCCATATACTGGGCTCCGGCCTGCAGGTCAGGAGTATAGGGGCGGAGGAAGTCACTGACATCGGCCAGGATCCGGGCGATTTCCCGATTTTCGGCGAAGTGGAGTTCGCTGATTTCGTTCTCCAGTTCCACGATTTCGGCCGGTTGGATGAACGTGGTTTTTCCGGAGGAAGATTCGTCATAGACAAAGCCCGGCAATTTGCGCTTGAACGCGGAGCTGACGGGAATGAGCATCTTGCCGTCACGGACGGACACGCTGGCGTCGGCCTCTACGATTCCGTCCTGCTGGGCTTTCCGCAGGATGGCTCCCATCCGCCGGGAGACGGCTCCTTCTTTTTCGCTGAGGCTCCGCCGGATCTCATACAGCAGGTCGGAAGCGGTGTCCTTGATGTTTCCGTACCGGTCGAGGATGGTGTCGATGCGTTTGTCGATTTCCGGGTGCAGGGCGATGCGGGCGGCATTCCGCTTGAGGTTCGGATAGACGCCTTCCTTGATCAATGCGAAGAAGGACAGGATTTTGCCCAGGGTCTGGAGCATCGTGCGGAGCTTGCCCAATCCGAGCAGGTCGAGGTTGCCCCCGTCTTCGAGGATGGAAACCAGCCGGGTGCAGTCAACATAACCGCCGGTCGGGAAGCTTTCTTCGAACATCATGATCAGCCGCATCTCGTCGGTGGGAAGCAGTCTCCGCCGGATCTCGTTCGGATCCCGCGAAAAAACTTCCTCCGCCGCGCGCACGGCGCCGTATTCCGTACTGCACCGGTCCGCGATGGCCGCTCTGACCCGGTCGAACCCGAGTTTCGCTTCCAGCACCTTGTCTATCAGGTTGTTCCCTTCTTCCACTATTTGTTGGTTCCTTTTTCTTTATCGTCCTGCCCGATTTCGCCCGAGAAGGCGGCTTTCAGGAGTAGGTTGAGTTCATTGATATTCTGGATCGGAGTGACTTCGCCATCCTTGATGAAGGAGATCTGGCCGGTCTCTTCGCTGACGACGACCACATCCGCATCCGTCTCTTCAGTTACCCCGATGCCCGCTTTGTGCCGCATGCCGAACCGGGCGGGAATGTCGGTCCTTTCGGTGATGGGCAAGGTGCAGCGCGCGGCGACGATCCGGTCCCCGCTGATGATGACGGCGCCGTCATGCAGGGGGGAGTTCTTGAAGAACAGGTTCATGATCAGGCGCCGGTTCACATGGGCGTCGATCCGGTCTCCCGTTTCGATGATCGAATCGATTGTCACCTTGTGCGGGATGACGATCAGCGCGCCGGTCTTATCCGCCGACATGCTGGCGCAGGCTTCGGTGATTTCCTTGACGATGGAGCCTTCGATTCCCGGGTCCTTGAACCCCAGCAGGTCGCTCAGGATGGCCCTGCCTTTCTTCCCGATTTTCGCGCCGCTGCCGAATTTCATCAGGAAATGCCGGATTTCCGGCTGGAAGATGATGATCAGGGCGAGGACACCCACGTCGATGAAGGTGCTCACGAGTTTGCTCATGAGTTTCATGTTGAGGGCGTCCACGATGACCATCAG